>NZ_JAPZQM010000362.1:0-16668 GCF_027530565.1 Microcystis sp. LE19-10.1B
TAATATTAGGCTCTTCTCGACTTTGTGTGATAATTTTTGCTTATAGAATCGTGAAATATTTACTGGGAAAGACTTTTAGGAGTATTTTGCTGAAGAAACTATCAGTATAGACCCCGTTTCCACACAGAAACCAGAAGAGCCGGCTTTGTTGCCCTTGTTTTTTGTACCAAGCGATGTACTACAAGAAGATAATGCAAGGTTTTTGAACGTCCCAATCCTATTTTCTTGCACTAACATCGGACTTTAACAGGTCAAAAGCTTTATTTTAAAAGGGTTTTACCATTATTCAGCAAACCCTACTTAGGACTCCCAAAAGTCTGTGTAAGCAACCGCGTATTGTCGGTAAACACCGGGTAAACTGGCCCCAAAGTTTTTGGGCTGATTGACGACTTCTATCTCCTAAATAGCCACCAATAATTTACCTTGTCTTTCTATCAATTAACCATTAAATAGGGTCTGCTGAAAAAGTTTTTCCTGGGGGCAGGGTGTGGGGTGTGGGGTTTTACCGATTTTGAAGGGGTCAATTACCTAATTTTCAGGGAAAAAGTCCAGGAATTTTCCACCCGATCACTCCCATATCTGGTACTTTTTGGTTTCCAAAAAGTCTAAAAGTCTTACCCAACAAGGTTTTTAGATTTATTCAGCCAACCCTATTTACTCATAATTTCGGCGGGTTGCGAGTTAGGAATCGGTTCAAAGTTGTGGTCGTCAGCCAGATATTCGGGATAGGTGGAGAATTGGGGTAGTATTTCTAGGGTAAAAGCTTCGGCGGCTTTTGATCGATAGCGATTCGGGTTAATAATTACCGACAAAGTGCGTCGTACTTCCACATCTTTAATTCGGGTAGCGTGGATAACTCCCATTTGTAGTTCTTTTTCGATCGCTGTCACCGAGACAAAAGCCGCCCCTAACCCGGATTGTACGGCATTTTTAATCGCCTCGATCGAGTTAAGTTCCATCTCCACTTTTAAGCGTTTGGTATCGATCTCGCAACGAGTTAAAACCTTGTCGATGACTTTGCGAATCGTCGATTGGGAATCGAGGGTGATAAATTTTAGTCGATATAAATCCTCTTTTTGAATCATTTCTACCTTAGACAGAGGATGAAAAATAGGCAGGACTAAAGCCAGTTCATCGTCTGCGTAGGGGATAATCCGCAGGGTTTCTTGTAATTCGGCGGGAACTTCTCCCCCGATAATGGCTAAATCCACTTGACCGTTAGCAACGCTCCAAGAGGTGCGACGGGTGGAATGAACTTGTAGCTGTACGGATACTTCTGGGTATTTTTGCCGAAAAATCCCGATCATGCGGGGAAGAAGATAGGTTCCCGTGGTTTGGGAAGCACCGATGATTAGGGTTCCCCCTTGCAGATTTTGTAGATCTTCGATCGCTCGACAGGTTTCTTGACAGAGAGTGATAATTTTTTCGCCGTAGCTTAAGAGTAGGTGTCCCGCTTCTGTTAATTGGGCTTTCCGACCGCCCCGGTCAAATAACGGCACATTTAGCTGTTTTTCGAGGTTTTGTACCTGAAGACTGACCGCCGGTTGAGATACATACAGGGTATCTGCCGCCCGTTTAAAGCTTCCTTCGGCAGCGATCGCTTTGAGAATTCTCAGTTGGTCTAGGGTGAAGGGAATGTCGGTCATAGAAAGCCTCAAAAACAGCGACAGGAGAAGGGGAGGACAATAGCGACAAATCTTAAGCCAGTGCCGATAAATACACTGAATTGACAGTACCACACCACGGGGATCAATGCTTCAGGTAGTTCCAGTTATCAGTGATCAGTTACCGGTTATCAGTTATCAGGAGTCAGGAGTCTCCGAGTCAGGAGATAGGAGTCAGGAGATAGGAGTCTCCGAGTCAGGAGTCAGGAGATAGGAGACTCCGAGTCAGGAGATTATTTCTATTTATTCTCCCCACACCCTACACCCTACACCCCACACCCTACACCCTACGCCCTACACCCTACGCCCTACACCCCACACCCCACACCCCACACCCCACACTGAAAAAGGCTGCCCCAGCAATTATCGGGTTGACTTTTGTGTACCACTTAATCGTTCTTAACCAAGAATCTTAATGATATTTTAAGATTTTTTAACAAACCGCCCCTAGCCGAGATGAACGTATATTCTATAGGGGAGCGAGTGTAGATTCCTATTCCCGTTCGATCGCCCGCTAATTCTCTGGAGATCAGCACCCATGCTTACTTTGCTCCGTTCGCTGCTATTTTCCACCCTATTAAGTTTTGTTGCCCCCGTCCTCTTGGTAGGTTCTATTTTAGCTGCTTTATTGGCCACCAGTCATGTCCCCGGCTTTACTTGGGTTTCTCAGACCGTTTTTAGCCAAATCCTGCAATTTTTAACCATTTTCGGCGGCGGTTATCCCCTACAAGGCCTGTTAACCATCGCTGTCACCTTTGCTTTTGTTGGCAGTTTATTCGATTTATTTAACTTTTACGTCTATCAAACCAATCGCGGACAGTAACAGGTAAAGGGTGATAGGGACTGTCTAGAATGGGAATGAGGTTTTTATGGGATCGAATCGTCTATGCGCCCTATTTTCTGCCGTTTTTGGCTATTAACAATAATTTCTCTGCTGCTCACCCTGAGTATCGGGATTGTCAATCCCCAACCCAGTTTCGGGCGCTCGTGGATGGATTTACTTTTTCGCGGTGTGCAGGTTATTCAACTCACCACTATTTCTCCTCAGCAGGAAGTCGTCCTCGGTAGGCAGATTAATCAAGGTTTATTAGAATCAGGTAAGATAAAACTGGCCAAAGATGCCGGAATTAACCAATATGTCCAAGAAATCGGCCAGCGATTAGCGGCAACTAGCGATCGCCCTGACCTTCCCTACACTTTTCAAGTGGTGCGCGACAATAGCATTAACGCCTTCGCTACTATGGGCGGATTTATCTATTTACACACGGGATTGATTAAAACTGCTGATAATGAGGCAGAATTAGCCAGCGTCATTGCCCATGAAATCGGCCATATCGTCGGTCGTCATTCTATCACCCAATTACGCAATACTGCCCTCGCCCAAGGACTTCTCAGCGCGGCGGGATTAGACACAAAAACTTGGGTACAATTGGCAGTCAATCTCGCCTATAATCTGCCCAATAGTCGCAAGGATGAATTAGAAGCGGACCGACTGGGTTTAAACAATCTAGCTGAGGCTGGTTATGCAGCCAAGGCGATGATCTCCTTGATGGGAAAATTAGCACAACAGGGGGGTTCTACCCCGACAATTCTCAGCACCCATCCTGCTACAAGTGATCGCATTTTGGCACTACAAAAACAGCTTAATTCGGTTAATAACAGGCAGAATCAAGGTTTAGACGAGGATTATTACCAATTGCAGATTCGTTCTCTCCGCTAATCAGACAATTTCCTGAACAGATAAAAACTCGGCCACCGCTTGATTAAAACTTTCAGGTTCCCCTAAAAATGCCCAATGATTACCCGGTATCTTTTTAATCTCTAGAGAAGTTAAATACTTTTTATAAGATTGAATTTGCCAAGCAGTGCGATTTAATCCCTGTTGGGGAAGGATTAATAAACTGGGAATATCTAAAGTTTTAGTTAATCCGGCAAACCCCATGACATCCTCAAAAATTTCCCCGCGTGCCGATAAAGTGAATTTACCACTCCAACTGCCATCAGCTTTTTGTTCAATGGCATTTTTAAACACCTCTTGCTGTAGATTTGACCAACCTTTATATTGTTTTAATTGACGAGCGATCGCCTCTATGCTCTGATAACTATCAAAGGAGCGAGTAATCTTTAAAAAGGGCAAAACTTGATAGAGAATTGGAAAAGTTATCCTAATCCAACTAGGCATTTTATCGATAAAAAAGGGATCGACTAAAATTAAACTCTTAAATACTTCCGGCTGTTGAGTTGCCCAAATTGCCGCTATTTTAGCACTCCAAGAATGACCTAAAATATGTGCTTGCGTCCAACCTAAATGATTAATTAAAGCCCTTAAATCGCCGATATAATCCTGAAAGTGATAACCGGTTGCCGGTTTACCGCTTTCCCCATGTCCCCGCAAATCTGGGGCAATAACTTGATAATTTGAGCTTAAATAATCGCCCAAGCTTGACCAAACCAAAGCATGATCCGCCATGCCGTGCAATAATAATAGAGGCATACCTCGATCGCTCCATTGTAAATAGGAAATTTCCATCGAGTTATTGGTAAAAGTCTGGCGTTGTGGCATAAATTCTCGACTGATTTTTACTCTATAATTTACCTATCACTTAATAAAACTTCATACAATGGCACGACAATCTCCGCTCACTGGGACTAGCTTAGAACAATTGTCTTGGACATGGCAAGGTCACACCATCCCCTACACTGTGCGGGGAGAAGGACAACCCCTAGTATTAATTCACGGTTTTGGGGCATCTATCGGTCATTGGCGCAAAAATATCCCCGTTTTAGCGGAAAATGGCTATCAAGTCTATGCCCTAGATCTTTTGGGATTTGGGGGTACAGATAAGCCCGCTTTAGATTATAGTCTCGACCTTTGGCTGCGGCAAATACAAGACTTTTGGCGAGAAAAAATGGCAAAACCGGCGGTATTTATCGGTAATTCCATCGGGGGACTGATTACCTTAATGCTGATGGCAGAATCTCCCGAAATCACTGCTGGAGGAGTAATTATTAACTGTGCCGGAGGATTAAACCATCGTCCCGAAGAATTAAATTTGCCGCTGCGTTTAATCATGGCTGCCTTTACCGGTTTAGTTAGTTCTCCCGTGACAGGAAAGTTTATTTTTGGACAGGTAAGGCAGAAAAATCGCATCCGTAACACCTTAAAACAGGTTTATCGGGATCATACCGCGATTACCGAGGAATTAGTCGAAATTCTCTATCAACCCTCCTGTGATGCGGGTGCGTGGGGAGTGTTCGCATCGGTGTTGACGGCACCCCCCGGACCTTCTCCCCTGGAATTATTACCGCAAATCGATCGCCCTTTATTGGTACTCTGGGGAGAGGATGACCCTTGGACACCGATCGCCGGTTCGGTAATTTACCAAGAAAGAGCTAAAATGGGAAATAATACCCAATTTTATCCGATTGCCAAAGCTGGTCACTGTCCCCACGATGAACATCCCGAAAAAGTTAATCAATTAATTTTGAGTTGGCTGTCGGAAATGGGGATTTAGTCAGTTATCGAAGATTTTAGCGATTAATAGTTACTGGAGAAATCTGCCAATCGGGGCGAAGATTTTTCGCCCCTTGCAGATAGACGTGCTGCATTTCGCTTTGCAGTTTGGGAGTATTAACGTGGAGAATTACGCGAATACACTTGTCCAGACTACCAACGACGTGCATCTGTTGCACATCGAGGAGGGGGACATTTTGCCAATGGGGACGTTCGCGAGCGATAGCGGCGGGGAAAATCGCGTCTAAATCCTGAGTTGCCGTAAAGATAATACTAACAATATCATCGGGATCGAGACTATTGTGGATTTCGATCGCTTCGAGGAGTTCTGTTACTGCTTCTCGTATAGCTTCAATAGTATTAGCCGTTACTGTCGTTGCTCCCCGAATGGCTCGAACCTTCCACTGCACGATTGTCATCCTCCGCTAATCCTGATGAGTCAATTTTAGGGGTTAACGCGCCCTTTTTCTCGACTTTAATCTGGCCATCAGGGTCGGTATAACCACAATAGTTGTCCGTTAACTTCCAATTCAAATTCTAGGCGCTGTAGGGTTTTTTGTAATCCTGGGGGTATTGGGGAACGATTGCCCGTCAGACGACTGAGGAGGGGTTTCGGTTCTTCGATAGTCTGACATTTAGTTTTATCTGGGGGTAATCCTGCCAATTCTAGCGCCCAAAGTCGGGCATCTTCCTCGGTTCCCAAGCGATCAACCACTCCTAATTCTAACGCCTGTTGGCCGGTAAAAATGCGCCCATCGGCAAAACTTTTCACCTGATTGACATCTAAATTTCTCGCTCCGGCGACGGTTTGCAGAAATTGCTGATAACTGGTATCGATCATATCCTGGAGAATTCTTTCTTCTTCATCAGTTAATTCTCGATCGAAGGAGAGAATATCTTTATAGGGGCCAGATTTAATCACTTTAAACGAAACTCCCACCTTATCCAACAATCTTTCCAGATTGTTCCCTCTGAGGATAACACCGATCGAGCCAGTAATCGTGCCGGGGTTAGCCATAATATAATTGGCCCCCATACCGATATAAACGCCGCCAGAGGCGGAAATATTGCCAAAACTAGCGATTATTTTCGTGTTTTTTTGTAACCGCTTCAATGCTTCATAAATTTCTTGGGAATCCCCCACGGTTCCCCCGGGGGAGTCAATGCGGAGAAGTAGGGCGGGATATTGCCTTTCTTTGACGATTTCTAGGGCTTTTAAGACTCTTTTGCGGGTATCGGAGGCAATTGCACCTGTAATTTCTATTCGAGCGATTTGTTTGTGGGTTTTCGGTTTAAAAGGCCAGACCATCAGGTTTAAATATCTCTCAAAAAAGGACTCTTTCTAATCTAACGCTTTGATCGTTCCGGGTTAAGCAGACGTTATATTTCAGAATTTAAGGACAAAATGTCTGGTTAAGTGTTTGACATCCTCACGGCCAGGGCCGGACGGTGATGACCGGGCAGCTCGAACAAGATTTATTCAGCAAACCCTAATTAGGGCTGGCTGAATAATGGTAAAACCCTTTTAAAATAAGGCTTTTGACCTGTTAAAATCCGATGTTAGTGCCAGAATATAGGATTAGGACATTCAAAAAACTTGCATTATCCTTCTCTTAGTAGATAAACTGGTACAAAAAAGAAGGGCAACAAAGCCTGAAACGACCGGCTACTGACGACCGGCTACTGACTCCTAACCCCACCAACAAACTTTTTGCCGCAGACCCTAAGTAGGGTTTGCTGAATAAATCTAAAAACCTTATCCAACAAGGTTTTTAGACTTTTTTCCCCTCAAAAAGTGCCGACCATTGGAGTGATTGGGGGGAAAATTCCTGGACTTTTTCCCTGAAAATTAGCTAATTGACCACCTGAAAATCGGTAAAACCCCACACCCCACACCCCACACCCCACACCCTGCTCCTAGGAAAAGCTTTTTCAGCAAACCCTAAATAGGATTGATGGGGATTCTTAAGGCTGGACAGGGGGATTTTCTCAGCTTTTAACCAGACTTGGCTTCATTTGCCGCACTAATTGACAAAAATGAGCGATCGGTGGTATCTGTAGGCGATCGCTGGTGGTGACAAGGACTACCTGACGGGTGAGACGATGACTAAATTTACCATTATTAGGATGGGGATTTTCGCCACTAGGGGAAGCAAGAGGACGAATGGCGAGGGTGGCATCGCCACGAGCCTCCATCAGGGCAGATTGGGGCAGAAGAGCGATAATATTACCCTGACGCACCACACCGCGAAAAGCATCAAGGGTGTTTAATTCCATGACAGTTTTCAGGTGGGCATCCTGACGGGAAAACCATTCTTGTACTAATCTTTGCATTCCGTAGCCATCTTTGAAAACCACTTGCGGATAGGGGATTAATTCCGACCATGGCACTTCTTTGTATTGGGCAAGGGGATGATTAGCGGCCATGAGAATTTCGATCGCTTCTTCATATAATATTTCTACCACCATCTCCGGGCTAGAGGTGAGAAAACGATTATTCATTACCAAGGCCAGATCTACTAAACCATCCCGCAGCACTTTTAAGGCGCGATCACTGCCTAGGGCTGTAACTCTTAACTGAACTTCTGGGTATTCAGCACAAAATTTCGGCAAAATCGGCGGTAAATAATGGGCGCACACGGAATGAATCGCCGCCACGCACAATTCTGGCTGTTTTCCCGCCTGTAGGTCAGTGATTTCCTCGTGAACATTCGTCCATTCTTGACAAATTCGTTTCGCCCGGGGTAGCAATTTCTCCCCGGCAATGGTTAATTTCGCTTGGGCGGTACGATGAAAAAGAGGTAAGCCCAAATCGGTTTCTAGGGATTGAATCTGGCGGCTGATAGTCGATTGGGTGACTCCACACTGGCGCGCGGCTTGACCGAAATTGCCCGTATCGGCTACGGCTAAAAAGGCTTGCAACTGCTCGATCCGCATTCTTTCTGTTTTTAATTACATTCCGTCATGACCTTATGACAATAACGAATTTTATTCTGACTTTTGGTAGAAATTGCTACCGTTTTCTCAGTTATCAGCTTCTGAAGGCAAGGGGCAACAGGCACTCGTGCAAAAGACAGAATCTGGCAATTCTCCTACCTCAAAAGAAGGTTAGAAACTAAGCACATCAAAGCTTTTAGCTTAACCAATTAGGGTCTGCGGCAAAAAGTTTTTCCTGGGGGCAGGGTGTGGGGTGTGGGGTGTAGGGTTTTACCGATTTTGAGGTAGTCAGTTACCTAATTTTCAGGGCAAAAGTCCAGGGATTTTACCCCCGATCCCTCCAATGGTCGGCACTTTTTGAGGGAAAAAAAGTCTAAAAGTCTTACCCAACAAGGTTTTTAGATTTTTTCAGCCAACCGTAAATAGGATTGATGGGGATTCTTACGGCTGGACAGGGGGATTTTCTCAGCTTTTAACCAGACTTTGCTTCATTTGCCGCACTAATTGACAAAAATGAGCGTTCGAGAGGCTATCTATGTGTGATCGATCGCTTCTATTCGAGTTATCGAATTTTCCCAATCAAACCGATCCGATCGGTCTTCGTGCGGCCTGTTTTTGCTAGGTTAAAATCGTCCCCTGTGTTATTTTTCAATTTATGCCTTTACCGTCCCAATTAACTGCGCTCGTAGAAAGGATTGATCGAGAACTAGATCGCCTAGAAAGTGACGGGAGAGAAGCGATCAAAATCGGTACAGATCTGTTAAATCGTTTTCCCGATAATTTTACATTAATTCAATTGATGGCTTTTGTGAATACTAGCTTATTTTACGCTGATCGCGCAAGGAATCAAATCCGCGAGCGTGTGGAAAGTGTTGATCGATCAGAACCGACCCCAGCAAATTTACAGGAGGCCGGGGAAGATATCTCGATCGAGTTAGGACGTATTTTAGAGACTAGAATAAGGGTGACGCAGGTTAAAAATCGCTTGGAGGGTTTACGGTGATGGAAAGAAAAGAAACAGGACTAAATGAACGGGAACTAGAGGAAATTCTGGAAATGGCACGGGATGCGGCGGAAAAAGCCCGATCAATGTGCGAGGTAATTACAGAAAATTCTAAAAAATGGCGGGAGAGAGCAGAAAGAATCAATCGGACGGGATCGAGATAGCGATCGAGTATTTCTTCGATTATAGGAGCGATCCCGAACCTCGAATCAAGTAATTGAAAGAGCAACAGGATATAAATAGGGCTTGCTGAATAATGGTAAAACCCTTTTAAAATAAGGCTTTTGACCTGTTAAAATCCGATGTTAGTGCAAGAATATAGGATTAAGACCTTCAAAAACCTGGCATTATCTTTCTTTTAGTACATAAACTGGTACAAAAAAAGAGGGCAACAAAGCCTGAAACGACCGGCTACTGACTCCTGACTCCTGACTCCTGACTCCTAACCCCACCAACAAACTTTTTCAGCAAGTCCTAAATAATACGAATATTTCAAGGATTGACACAATAGGCTGACAATGGCACTGTGATTGTTATTTAAGATTCTTCAATGCTAGATAAAAAATCGTCTTACCATCTCCCAACTCTTTCCTTCGCCCTCGCAACGATAGCCATCGGAATCCTCTCCGAAGTAGAGGCATCTCTAACCATTACCGGATCCTCGGTGACAGCCTCAACCCCGGTCAAGTCTTTTCCGACTAACCCGCCCCAAGTGCCACTTATTTTAGCTCAAACTCCTTCCATTGTTGGCAGATGGCAATCACGGACTAATCACAGAGCTCCCGGATCTGGCAATTATCAAATTATAATAACGGCTATATTTCATTCGGATGGCAGTTATGAATTTAAAGCCTTTGATACATCAGACCCTCGTCTTAGTGTATTGCTGAACGGACAATGGAAACGTAGCAATAATACGATAATTGCTACTGGTAGTCCTCTCACTTCTAATAAGGTGTATCAACATAATTTCCGTATAGTTAATGCGAACACACTTATAGATAGCTATGGGAAGACTTTCCTTCGGCTACCCTAATAGCTTCTGTTGCTGATCGCGCTAAACTGAAGGGTATCGATCGCTAAATCAGTAGGCTATAAATCAGATGGTAGATAAAATCACTGCCAAAGAGATATTGGAACGTTTACGAACCCTGAAACCCGAACTGGAGGAACGATACGCGATCAATCGAATCGGCATTTTCGGCTCGGTAGCCAGAGAGGAAACCCGACCGACGAGCGATATAGATATAGTGGTATGTATGCCCCCCGATCTGCTTAAAAGAGTCAGACTGAAAGCCGAACTAGAGAACCTATTCGGACGGGAAGTGGACGTGATCCGCTATCGGGATTCTCTGAATCCTTACCTCAAGGCACGGATCGATCAAGAGGCTATCTATGTGTGATCGATCGCTTCTATTCGAGTTATTACTAGAGCTTGAAGAGGCGATCCGCCGGATCGAGCGGCGATTTACCCGGATTCAAAAAGCCGATGATTTCATCGCCGATGATGATGGACTCGATCGATTGGATGGCATCAGTATGATGTTGATCGCAATTAGTGAAAATATTAGAAGACTCGATCGGCTAATGGCAGAGAGTTTAGCGAATCGCTATCCGGAAATTCCTTGGTCGGAGATTAAGGGAATCAGAAATATTCTCGCCCACGATTATTTTGACATCGATCCAGAGGAAATTTATCGGATTTGTAGGGAGGATCTGGCGATTTTGAAGCGGGTACTCGGGAAAATACGTCACGACCTCTTGTAATTATCGAAATTTCCCAATCAAACTGCTCCGCTCGGTCTTCACCCCGACATTTTTGATCAGGTTAAAAATCGCTTGCAGGGTTTACGGTGATGGAAGAAAAAGAAACAGGACTAAATGAACGGGAACTAGAGGAAATTCTGGAAATTGCACGGGATGCGGCGGAAAAAGCCCGATCAATGTGCGAGGTAATTACAGAAAATTCAAAAAAATGGCGGGAGAGAGCGAAACAATCGCCGCAAGTGAGAGCGGGTGGCTGAAGTAACCGAACCGATATTTATTGGGAATAGTCAGGGGTTCGATCGATACGATAAACTAAACGATATCCACTCCAGAAAACCGCGATGGTTCAAGCGACCGAATATCTCTACATCGTTCGAGACGACGAGATTTTACGCGGGGAACCAATTATCAAAGGAACGCATACACCTGTCCGCGCCATCGTCGAAACTTGGCGTCTGGGAGTCGCTCCCGAAGAAATCCCCCTAGGAATGCCCCATCTGACGTTAAGTCAGGTCTTCAGTGCGTTGACCTATTACAGCGACCATCTAGAGGAAATTAACGCTTATATCGAGCATAACCGCATTCCCGACGACTTAATCGATCCGCTGCTAAAAAATTCGTGAATAATCTCTTCGGCATAAAGGAACCCTTGTCACATCGAAACATTTCCTTAAGATATAAGACCGAAGGTCCAGTCTGGATACAGAATTGATATACCTAGAATCGCTACTCTGGCTCACCCTCTAGGCCATTCCCTTCCAGACTGCTAGGCTATCAGACAAAATGAATAACAATCAAACTCCACGGAAACAAGGACTATACGATCCCCGATTTGAACATGATGCTTGTGGTGTCGGTTTTATCGTTCATAAAACGGGTAAAAAGTCCCACGATATTGTTGAACAGGCCTTAACAATTCTACTAAACCTCGATCACCGTGGCGCGTGCGGTGCGGAAAAAAATACCGGAGATGGGGCGGGTATTTTGTGCCAAATCCCTGACCTATTTTTCCGGAAAGTGACCAGCAATCTAGGTTTTACCTTACCGGCAGCGGGACAATACGGGGTAGGAATGCTCTACACGGCCCCCGATGCCGAAATTCGCGGGAAAGGTCGGCAGGAATTCGAGAAAATCGCCGCCGAAGAGGGGTTAAAAGTTCTCGGTTGGCGTGATGTTCCCACGGATAACTCCAGTTTAGGCAATTCGGCCAAATCTACCGAACCCTTTATCGAACAGGTTTTCATCGAACGCGATGCCAATTTAAGCGATGATCTGGCCTTTGAACGCAAATTATACGTTATTCGCAAACGTTCCCACCTCAGTCGTCAATCCTTTAATCGTTACTGGTATCCTTGCAGTATTTCTAGTCGTACCATTGTCTATAAAGGGCAATTAATGCCGGTACAGGTGGGTGACTATTTCCCCGATTTACACGACCCCGACTTTCAAAGCGCTTTAGGATTAGTCCATTCCCGTTTTAGTACCAATACCTTCCCCAGTTGGGAACGCGCCCACCCCTACCGTTATATTGCCCACAATGGCGAAATTAATACCCTGCGAGGTAATATTAACTGGATGCACGCCCGTCAGTCGATGTTTGCCTCACCCTTATTCGGGGAAGACATCAAAAAAATCCAGCCGGTTATTAATATCGAGGGTAGTGACTCCTTAATTTTTGATAATGCCCTAGAATTAATGGTTTTATCGGGGCGTTCTCTCCCTCACGCTGTCATGATGATGATTCCTGAACCCTGGGCGGCCCACGAATCGATGAGTGATGAGAAAAAAGCCTTTTATGAATACCATTCCTGTTTGATGGAACCCTGGGATGGTCCGGCCTCGATCGCTTTTACCGATGGTACGATGATGGGAGCAGTGTTAGACCGCAATGGTTTACGTCCTTCCCGTTACTATGTCACCAAAGATGACCTAGTAATTATGGCATCGGAAGCGGGAGTTTTACCCATTGAACCGGAACGCGTCGCTTTTAAAGGTCGTCTGCAACCCGGCCGGATGTTCCTTGTGGATATGAAAGAAGGTCGTATCGTGGCCGATGAGGAGATAAAAGAAGCTATTGCCAAAGATCATCCCTATCGCCAGTGGTTAAACGAAAATTTAGTCAATTTAGACGATTTACCAGCCGTTGAAACTGCGCCACCAGAAACTGCTGTTTCCCTAATTCAACAGCAAACCGCTTTCGGTTACACTTTTGAAGAATTACGTCTTTTATTAGCCCCCATGGGCCGGGATGGAGTGGAAGCAGTGGGTTCCATGGGTTCCGATACACCCCTAGCCGTCTTGTCCGATCGGCCAAAACTGCTTTATGATTACTTTCAGCAGTTATTCGCCCAAGTCACTAACCCCCCGATTGACTCGATTCGCGAAGAAATTATCACCTCTCCCATCACCACTATCGGCGCGGAGAGAAATCTCTTGGATCCGCAGCCCGAAAGCTGTCACCTGATTAAACTTAACTCTCCCATCCTCACTAACGCCCAATTAGCGCGTTTACAGGGCAATAGCGAATTTAAAACCGTGACTATTCCCATTCTCTTCGATCCCACTTCGGGAGTCGAGGGGATGCGTAGCACAATTGAGGCAATTTGTCAAGAGGTGGACGAGGCAATTTTAGCGGGCGCAAGCATTATTATTTTAAGCGATCGAGGTATCGATAAAAATCACGCCCCGATTCCCTCACTGCTGGCGGTTGCCGGTTTACACCACCACCTCATCCGGCAGGGAACCCGTACCAGAGTCGGTCTTGTCCTGGAATCCGGCGAACCCCGGGAAGTGCATCACTACGCCCTTTTACTCGGTTATGGTTGCGGTGCGATTAATCCCTATCTAGCCTTTGCCACCCTCGGCAGTATGATCGAGGAAGGTTTATTGGTAGGAGTTGACCACCAGAGTGCCTGTAAAAACTACATAAAAGCCGCCACCAAGGGCGTAATTAAAGTGGCCTCTAAAATTGGCATTTCTACCCTGCAAAGCTACCGTGGGGCGCAAATATTCGAGGCTATTGGCTTAAATCGATCGGTAGTTGATCGCTATTTTACTTGGACAGCTTCCCGCATTGAAGGGGCCGATTTAGAAATTATTGCCCGGGAATCCCTACTCAGACACGGCCACGCTTTCCCCGACCGGGATGTTAATGTGCATACCCTCGATATTGGCGGTGAATATCAATGGCGTAAGGACGGGGAAGCCCATCTTTTTAGCCCAGAAACCATTCATACCCTGCAACAAGCGGTAAAATTGGGCAAATACGACCTCTTTAAGAAATATTCCCAACTGGTCAACCAACAGAATCAAAAATTCTTCACCCTGCGGGGACTATTAACCTTTAAAAACCGGGAAAGTATCCCCATCGAAGAAGTGGAACCGATTGAAGCGATTATGAAACGCTTTAAAACCGGGGCCATGAGTTACGGTTCCATTTCCAAAGAGGCCCACGAATCCCTCGCTATTGCCATGAATCGTATCGGTGGCAAGTCGAACACCGGGGAAGGGGGCGAAGATTCCGAGCGCTACACTTGGACAAATGAACGGGGAGACTCGAAAAATAGTGCCATTAAACAGGTAGCTTCCGGCCGTTTTGGTGTCACCAGTCTTTACCTCTCCCAAGCGCGAGAATTGCAGATAAAGATGGCCCAGGGGGCAAAACCGGGCGAAGGCGGTCAATTACCGGGTAAAAAAGTCTATCCTTGGATTGCCAAAGTCCGTCACTCCACCCCCGGAGTCGGTTTAATCTCTCCCCCACCCCACCACGATATCTACTCCATTGAAGACCTCGCGGAGTTGATTCATGACCTAAAAAATGCCAATCGCGCGGCCAGAGTGAGCGTAAAACTGGTTTCTGAGGTGGGAGTTGGCACAATCGCCGCCGGAGTCGCTAAAGCTCACGCCGACGTGGTTTTAATCTCTGGTTTCGATGGTGGGACCGGTGCCTCACCCCAAACCTCGATTAAACACGCGGGTTTACCCTGGGAGTTGGGACTAGCAGAAACCCATCAAACATTGGTGTTAAATAATCTTCGCAGTCGCATTGCGGTGGAAACCGATGGCCAGATGAAAACCGGGCGCGATGTGGTGGTGGCAACCCTATTGGGGGCCGAAGAATTCGGTTTTTCCACCGCGCCACTGGTAACGTTGGGCTGTATTATGATGCGGGTTTGTCATCTTAATACCTGTCCGGCGGGGGTAGCGACCCAGGATCCGTTATTACGGAAGAATTTCATCGGGGATCCTGAATATACGGTGAATTTCATGAAATTTATCGCCCAGGAAGTGCGGGAAATTATGGCCGAATTGGGATTCCGCACCTTAAATGAAATGGTGGGGCGAACTGATGTATTAGAGCCGAAACAGGCGGTAGAACATTGGAAAGCGAAAGGAATTGACCTAACTCCGATTCTCTATCAACCGGAGGTAGCTCCAGAGGTAGGACGCTATTGCCAGATTCCCCAGGACCACGGTTTAGATAAGTCCTTGGATATAACCGTTTTACTGGATTTATGCAAGGATGCCATTGAAAAAGGCGAAAAAGTCAAGGCGACACTACCGATTAAAAATATTAACCGCGTGGTGGGGACGATTTTAGGCAACGAAATCACTAAACGTCACTGGGAGGGTTTACCCGAAGATACCGTACATCTCCATTTTCAGGGCAGCGCGGGGCAAAGTTTCGGTGCTTTTGTTCCCAAAGGGGTGACACTGGAGTTAGAAGGGGATGCCAATGATTATGTGGGTAAGGGTTTAAGCGGTGGCAAAATCATCGTTTATCCGCCCAAAGGTTCCACTTTTGTGGCCGAGGATAATATTATCATCGGTAATGTGGCTTTATACGGCGCGACCAGTGGTGAGGTGTATATTTCTGGGGTTGCTGGGGAACGTTTTGGGGTGCGTAACTCTGGGGTGACTACGGTGGTTGAGTCCGTTGGCGACCACGCTTGCGAGTATATGACGGGGGGTAAAGTCGTTGTTTTAGGGCCCACCGGTCGCAATTTCGCCGCCGGAATGAGTGGTGGTGTCGCCTACGTCCTCGATGAGTCGGGGGATTTCGCCACTCGTTGCAATACCCAAATGGTAGCTTTAGAGGCGCTAGAAGGGGAAGAAATCAACGATTTACGCGAGTTAATTCAACGCCATGCTGATTACACCCAAAGTCAAAAAGCAGCCCTGGTTTTAGCAAATTGGTCGGAAATGTTGCCCCAGTTTGTTAAAGTAATGCCCAAGGATTATAAGCGGATGTTGCAGTGTATTAAAGAGGCGTTAGATTCCGGTTTAACCGGCGATTCTGCTCTCGATGCGGCTTTTGAAGCCAACGCCCGCGATGTGGCAAGGATTGGCGGTAGTTAGAGGTTAAGGGGGCTGAATAAGCCCCCTTTTTTTCAATAGACAAGTTAAAATAGAGGGTAGATGTTGTTTATAGACCTAACTCCTGTCATTCCAATGGACACACAAAACAATTTTCTCACCTTTGAAATTTTTGCATTTGACACTTCTAATCAATCTCATATCAAAACTCCTGATAATTTAGTCTATCTTCTCGCCTCGAATAATTCATTTTGGAATGGAACACCACAAATAGATTGTAACAGTCGCCAAATCAAGGATAATTTTATAGAAATTACAGTAAATCCAAATGAACTACCCCGCCGCAAGCGGACGGGGTATCAGAATCAAAATAGACTCAATTGTAGATTTTGGTGTAGCTGCAGGTATTCTTTATCTTGTTCTTTTACATATCTCGCTATCATACCTTCATCCCCATGCTTTCCTAC
>NZ_JAPZQM010000084.1:0-6839 GCF_027530565.1 Microcystis sp. LE19-10.1B
TTTGTAATATTCCTTGTTGACACCCTTACTGACAAAGAAAAAACTGAAATCAAGTCAGGATAAGGGTTGGAGTGCTTACTGCAAAAATTGTTAAGAAAGATCCCTATAAGGGATAGCTTATCAAGGGGGGCAGGGGGGATCAAACCCCCCAGGTAATTGACCACCCCTAAACCAATACACTTGTACTATAGCCTGCCTAAAAAAATTCCAGAAAAGGGAATGAGGAAAAAGAGAGAAAAAAAGGGGAAAAGGGTTACAGGGTTCTCCCGAATACGCAGACTACCCGAAAACCGATAAGGTAGTTGCGGTTGTCGCGGCGGAAGTTGATGAGGCGAAACGCGGAACGGCAGTTATTAGGATTGACGCCCCAGGAACCGCCCCGCAATACACAATATCGGTCATCTATCAAGAGTTTATTTATACTATTTAATAAATTTTCATAACGATTATCAATATTTTTTTCGTCCCAAACGCTCCCGTCTGTGGGCGGTGCGCCTTGATAATCACCGTGCCACGGATCTAAACACCACTCCCAAACATTCCCGTGCATATCGTACAGCCCAAAGGCGTTGGGGGGATAGGAGCGGACGGGGGTGGTTTTATTTGGGGATTGTTTCGGCTTTTCTTGTTGATAGACCTTTGAACTATTGTAATTCGCCAGTTCTGCCGTGATCGTCTCGCCAAAGTGGAAGGGGGTGGTTGTTCCCGCTCTACAAGCGTATTCCCACTCGGCCTCGCTTGGTAAACGGTAATTTTTTCCCGTGTGACGGGACAGACGAGCGCAGAATTCGATCGCATCGTACCAACTCACGCGCTCGACGGGGTTGTTATCGCTTTCCTTAAAGTGCGCGGGGTCTGGATCGAGGTCTTTTCCCTCCCTCGGTAGGTGGGCCACGAACCGCCATTGCGCCCGCGTAATCGGAGTCTGGCTCAGGTAGAAGGCACTGACGCTCACGGGGTGTTGGGGTTTTTCAGACTCGGAATCGCCCTTTTCTCCCGGTGAACCCATCAGGAAAGTTCCCCCCGGGATAGCAACCATAGTCAGGGGTTCGATTTCCTCCCCTAGGGGTTCCTCGTAGTAGTAGGCCTCCAGGGGTTCTCTTTTGGTAATTTCTCCCCGTTTATCGACGTATCTGGTCTCGAAGGTGAATTTTAGGAGTTTTTCCGGGGTCAAGATTTCCTGTTTTCGCTGCCTCACTCTCTCCTCGATGTTTTGGGCGATATCGGCGTACTCTCCCCCCCAAGTGCGGAGAACGGCCGCGTCCACCTCAGCGAAATAGAGAGAGCGATCGCTGACTGCATCCGCTAGAGAACCCTGTGGATTGGGGATTAGAGCCGAAAAATCGCGAAATTCGCCGTAATGGTCGCGAATATAATCGCCGATACCGCGCCAAATATCGATCGTGCGTCTAGCGGCACTATCTGCCAACAGTAGCTGACGAATGCCGGGGTAAAAATCGTACCAAGCATCCGGAACCGTCGCTCCCTCCGGACTAAAGGTAGATTTTTCGACCAGTCCGCTAAAAAAGACCTCCGCTAGATGCCAATGTTTACTATCGGGTAAAAATCGCCGCTGTGCCAATCGCATCACCGGAGGAATCAGGGGAACGGCCGCCAGCACTTTAGCCAGTTCTCGGGCCAAGGGACTGGAATCGATTAAAAAGCCTCTCAATAAATCTTCCGGGGATTCCGCTTCCGGAGCGGCTGCCTCTTCTTCTCCGGTTTCACCCATATTCACCCCCGCAGTGGTTGCTCCCATTAAAACCCCCTGAATGGAATTACCACCGCTCCCAGCGATAAATTTCGCCCAGGTTGCAAAGTGAGCGGGGGATAGATTGAAAATGGGGAACCGATAGAGAATCTGCTTCGTGCGGAGTCTTTCCCCCACTTGCAGTGTTGCATTGGCAGAAGCGGGACCCGGTGCGATCAAAGGCCGGAGGATCGCTCCCTCTAAAGCGGTTCGTTGCCATAGCTCCTGCGGGAAAATGTGAGCAATGGTGACGGGGTGTTCTTTTCCCAGATCCGCTAGGGTGGCAAAGGCAGACCCCGATCGCCAAGCTTTCCCCAAAGTATCGGTTAGGACGATAAAAAGTCGGTTTCCAGAGGGTGCAACCAGACTGCGAGGGTTCCGTTCGATTTGCCCCGCACCAGAAAGCAAACGAGCTTCATTTTCACCCGTCTCGAACCACCAAACCCGCACATCCCTAAAAAAGCCTTGCCAACGGAAGAGAGTGGTCATTCCCCCCGCTAGATCTCCCCAAAATTCCATCGGGGGAGAGCGATCGATCAACAGGTGAACCTCTAACCAACGTTCTAGGGGGGGTCGGAAAGCGAGCATCGGTAATCCCCCCGCTTCGGCCGTCCGTTCCACTGTAACCTCGATATCCAACTCGTCGGCCCGTAATCCAGGCACGCGACGCGCTAGGGGGAGAATTGCCTTACTGATGGCGGTGGGTTCGGGTATCGGAAAGGGATCGGGGACGCGAACGGGAGAAGAACGATCGCTCTCGACCGAATCGCGCTTCCGGGAGGTCTGCGTCGGGCGATCGATGGTTTCGGGATAGGCAACGGGGAGCGTTGGCTCGATCGCTCCGGGGGGAGGGGTTTTTTCACCGCTGCCGGATGACCGGTTATCCTCCTGATCATTAGATGAGGTTGCTTCCGACTGTTCAGGCTGCTCGATCAACCAAGGCGCGATAATTCGATCGAGGTAAGCAGCGCACCAGATCAGTTCTGCCATTTCCCTCTCGTCTTCCCACCAGATAGCTTTTTTCCCTTCCATCTATCCCCCTACCCTTGCAAGGATTTAAAGATGGTGTCTAGCAGCTTGCTATCGGGGTCGGTGAGGTCGTTTCCCTGTAGTAACAGATAGACCGCGTTGAGCAGTTGATCGGTGGCTAGTTTGTCTTTGCGTTTGATTCGATCGAGAAATTCCCGGATCAGATTTCTGGCCGGTTCGTCCAATTGATTTAGGCTCTCCGGGGGGAAACGTTGCTCTAGTATCCGATAGAAATCATCCTCGTTGTCGGGTTGTTCGAGTCTTAAACGCAAACATCGACGCAGGAAAGCAGGGGGAAACTCCCGGGCCTCGTTACTGGTCATGAATACTAGCGGAAACTCCTGACAAGACACACAACCTCGATCGATCGGGATTTTTTCCTCGCTGTCGTCCTGTTGACCGCGATAGGGAAGAACCGATTGGTCGCCGGTTTTTAATCGTGTCAATTCTGGGATCTCAAAAAATCCCTCCTCGAAAATATGGAGGAGATCGTTAGGCATATCGATATCGCTTTTATCGATCTCATCAATTAGCAGCACCGCCGGTCGTCCGGGAAGGGATCGATAAAAAGCCATCCCCATGGGACCTAATCTTAAATAGCTGCCGATATCCGGCTCCTCGTACTCTCCCCCCTCTCCCACTTTCTGTCTTTGTAGGGAAGCTTCCTGTAACCGTCCGATCGCATCGTAGGCATAAAGACCCTCTTTAAGGGTGGTGCGGGAAACGATCGACCAACGGTAGGGGCCGGGTAGTCCCAATTCCCGCGCCACTGCGTAGGCCAGGGAAGTTTTGCCGGCGCCGGGGTTGCCCTCGATCAGTAGGGGACGACGCAAACAGAGGGCAGCATTCACCAATTCCACCGCTTTCTTATCCGCGACGAATCCTAAAGCCCTAGGGTCGATTTTTCCCTGTTCGGGCGGTATTTTCTGCGATTTTGCCGCTTTTGTCCATTCTTCCGGGGACAGGCTAAAACTGCGCCAAGGGGGTGGCGGTGGGATGCGATCGAGGTGTTTTCTTTGTTCTTTGGGTGTGGGTAAACTATCGGCACTCAGGGTCAAACCCCGATAGATGCGAAGTTCTTCTGCTTTGGGAACTGGTTTATCGGCCATTGGATTCCACCACTCTCGTGTTTAGAGGTCTTGGTCTCGGGGAGGGTTTGGGGTATAGATCGTCCCAGAAAAGGGCGATTTCTCGCTTGTTTCTGCGTAATTCTTTGATCTTATCGGGCCAGTTTCTCCATTCCGAGGGTTTTAGATCGTTATCTGTCATCGGTTCGCCGGCGTTTCGACTCCAGACGGCGATCGGCAGGGATTCCACGATATCTTCCAGATCGGCGATCGATGGTTCGGTTCCGATGTAGTAATGTTTCTGGTCAAGATCGCTATTATTTTCCCATAAAGCTCTCTTGATCTCCTCGATCTTGTCGCGTATTTCTCGGAAATCTTCATCGAAATAGCGATCGAAGGAGTTAATAAAAACAGGATACTCGTATCCGATAGATGGCCCATCACCGCATCTAAACTTAATATCTTCTAGGGAGTGTTTCAGCAAAGCAAATGGAAGGAAAAATTCAATCTCTAGTCTCGCTCGATCGGGTAAATAGTAAAACATTTCAGGAATTACCTGATAGAAACTATTTTGCATTTCTTCTAACATAAAACCTTGTTCTTTTTTATAGATATTCCATAACTTAATTTTATTGTTTATTCCCACAAAAAACATCGTATTTACATGAAAATATTCTGTTTGTAAGCCAGTATTATTATGTTTATCAATTGCGGGTGAGATTACAATTTGTATTCTTCCTTCTAGTTCGATAATTTTATTAAATTTATCCCACAATTCTCTCGCATATTTTTTGATTGTGTCTAACTGCACACCATCCCTATATCGAACAGCTTCACCTTTCCAAGTATCAATATCTTCAGCAATATCTCGGTTCTGATCCTTAAATAACTTCAACCTGCACCATTCAGAAAATAAAATCAAAGGACATATTTCTTTATTAACTGGCTTACTAGATAAATCTTTTAGTTTTCCTCTAAGCTCTTCTATGTTTGAAATAGATGATGATTTGGGATCCTCATAGACTAACAGAAAAGAGTTGATTAAAAATAAACTATTATCGGAATTAATATTTAAAATATTGAAAAGTTTTTCGATTAAATTAAATCGTTGATTTTCCCATTTTTGGTCAGCTTTAGGATAAGTAGGAAAAAAGATAGCATGGGTTTCAATTCCTAGCGCAGAATAATTAACACGCTGATTACTGTCAACATTTTGGTTCATTTTATGAACCAACAAACCTAGATCGACATATCCAGAGTGGGAATAAAACTCGATCGCTTTTATGTCATCGAGAGCTTGTTGCAGCGATCGGGATAAAACGCCTTCGATCGCTGTATCTTTTGACCTACAAGCTGCCATAACATGAATAGCTATATTAGCTCCTCGAACCGCTTCATATTGTTTGATCGCATCGCTAACGAATTTTATAATATCTCCCGCACCACTTTGGGAGTAACAAGTATCAATAATATAGAGAACTTGAGAGATGGTTACTTGGTTATTTTTAATAGGACGAACTAAGTCTTGAGTCGGTAAAGCCGTTGAAGGTATATCGTCACTATTTGTGTCTTCCAGTATGAGATAATGTCCATCCCCTTGACAATATTCGCCATGACCAGAATAGTAAAAAATAAGAATATTTTTCGTTCCATGTCGCTCTCTATCCCGAAGCCAATTAGGGAATAATTTTTTAAGATCGTTAGTTGTGGGATTCAAGTGTAAACTTGGCAGAACTCTTTCATATCCAAAACCACTGGTAAACAGAATGTTCACCAATTCTAAATCCGTCTCGACGCTGGGTAATTGCTCGAATGCGTTGTAATCCTTTGTCCCACAAGCAATTAGATAATACTTGATTTCTTCATCCATATCATTACCCATCAATCGATTAACCCCGATCGAATCGCTTCCCCAGTTTCAACCGCCGTCAGATACCTTTTGGCATCGTGAGCCTCGCAACCATTATAAACTAGCTTATCCTCGACAGTTCCCTCAAATAAAGGGTTGAGTTGCTTTGTCAACGCCACCACATCGCCATCGTCCGCGATATTTACCCATCTTTCCACATTTCCGGGCCAGCACCCCAGGTTATTGCGGGGGGATGGTTGCAGTCGATCGAAAATTAATTGTCTTATCCCCAAAGGAGAACCGAGAGTGACAAAGACTTTAATCGGCCATTCTGGATGCTGACATAAAGTTTCGTAACAGACGATCGAACCGAGAGAATGAGCTACAAGTACCCGCGTATCTTCACCGATACATTCTATTACTCGCTCTTGAATCTGCTGTTTTAGCTTTCGATCGTGTAAATAGCTCCCCACTTGCTTAAGATAAGAAATAACCAATTTCTCGGCAATGCTACCGAAAAACCGAGATTCACTTAACCCCGACAAAGCTCTCTGGATAATTTTTGGGGTAGATTTTTCTCTCAAAAGGCTATCCGCATTGGGATGATTATTTTCCACTCGTTCCGTTTCTTGCCACCACGACTGGAGTAATTCTTTTTCCCAATCGGAATCGATATCATTAACATCGTAGTTCGGGATACCGATCGCTTTCGATTTTCCCCGAAAAATATCTCCGTAAAACGCGCAACGAAAATCAGTATCGGACTTTAACTCGGTTCCCGCGAGTTTCAATCCATCCTTGAGACTTGGCAACCACTCAGCACAAATCGTGTGGCTACCCCTAAATTCTTGCGCGATACCGTGAACACCGACAATTTTAGCCATGATCGTGCGGTTACAGAGCTTCCCTATCCCTGTTGATTTTCAATTTTAAATGGTTTTTCCCACTTTAGACCGAGAGCAAATTTAAAAACTGCCTTGCTTCGATCGCCTTGTCAGTCGAGATAGGGTTTGCTGAAAAAGCTTTTCCTGGGGGCAGGGTGTGGGGTGTGGGGTGTGGGGTGTGGGGTTTTACCCATTTTCAGGGGGTCAATTACCTAATTTTCAGGGAAAAAGTCCCGGAATTTTCCCCCCAATCACTCCAA
>NZ_JAPZQM010000131.1:0-8534 GCF_027530565.1 Microcystis sp. LE19-10.1B
CAGGTGGTCAACTACCTAATTTTCAGGGAAAAAGTACCTGAATTTTCCCCTCAATCACTCCAATGGTCGGCACTTTTTGAGGTCAAAAAAGTCTAAAAGTATTATCCAACAAGGTTTTTATATTTATTCAGCAAACCCTAAATAGGACTATAATTACCAGTTATTTAATTTATTCATCTTCCAAAATTAAAGAGACATAAACTATATTTTATGGTAGTTGAGTCATGATGGGTCGGGATAAAATAGTGTAATTACGCTTATGTTTACCTGACCAGAAATAGTCATTGTCCAGATGTCTAGTAACTGGTGTTTTTCCGATAAAACAGACTTCCTAGGGACTGAAACGAAACCCTTACTATTCGGTGCTTGCGAATTTTAAGAGGGTTTTTCAGAATCAGCATTTTTTAGGGAACCTACCCAAAAATACCCAAAAGAGGCACACAGCCCCCAGAGCGCGTTGATAAAAATGGGAAAACACGAGTTTTTAGCAAGCATAGTTCATTTAATTGTGCTAATCTCCAAAAAATAGCTATTTTTTTCACAATTTATTTAGAACTAATTTATTAGTAAAAAAAGATGTTAAAAAAGTCTTGATCGACTTGGGCTTTGTGGCTAGTATGTAAAGCATATAGCTTCTTCATTGGAGACACCTGAATGAAAGCCCTATTACTGTGGCCGCTGATGCCCAACTCCTTTTGGTCCTATCAAGAGACTTTAGATCTAGCCCGTTTAAGATCAACCAATCCGCCCCTGGGTTTAATTACGGTGGCAGCCCTGTTACCATCGGATTGGGAAATCCGGTTTGTTGATCGCAATGTCCGATTAGAAACGGCTTCCGATTGGGAGTGGTGCGATTTGGTCATCATCTCCGCCATGATCATTCAGAAAAAGGACTTTCAAGAATTGATTGCCAAAGGGTTGCAGTTGGGTAAAAAAGTGGCGGTGGGCGGGCCTTACCCCACCTCCTATCCAGAAGTTGCCCAAAAAGCTGGAGCAGATTACCTGATTCTGGATGAAGGAGAACTGACAATCCCTCTGTTCCTGGCAGCCCTAGAGCGGGGTGAACCGAGTGGTGTCTTTAGAGCCAGCGAGAAACCCGATGTCACCATGACACCGATCGCCCGCTATGATCTACTAGATCTGGATGCCTATCTGGCGATTACCGTGCAGTTTTCTCGCGGTTGCCCCTTTCAATGCGAATTTTGTGACATCATCAACCTCTATGGCCGCAAACCGCGCACCAAAACCCCAGAACAAATGTTGGCTGAGTTGGAGACGTTATATCAACTGGGCTGGAGGCGCTACATTTTTGTTGTCGATGACAACTTCATTGGCAATAAGCGGAATGCCAAGGTGTTTCTGCGGGAGTTGATCCCCTGGATGGAACAACACCAGTATCCCTTTAAACTGATTACGGAAGCTTCCCTTAATCTGGCCGAAGACAGTGAACTGATCGAGTTAATGGTCAAGGCCGGCTTTATGCTGGTGTTTATGGGGATTGAGACACCAGATACCGATAGCTTAATGGGCATTAACAAGGTTCAAAACACCCGCCAATCCCTGATCGAATCCTGTCACAAAATTACCCGCATGGGGCTGCAGATTATGTCTGGCTTCATTATCGGTTTTGACAATGAGAAACCTGGCGCAGGGCAGCGGATCAAAGATTTTATTATGGAGGCGAGTATTCCCCAGGGGCAGTTTAGCCTGCTCCAGGCACTGCAAAATACCGCCCTGTGGAATCGCCTGCAACGGGAAGGTCGTCTGGTGGATGGCATGGGCACTTTCCATCAGGGAGCCATGATGAACTTTGAGCCAACTCGCCCGGTGGAAGAGATTACCGAAGAATACATCGACGCTTTCTGGGAAATCTACGATCCTGTTAACTACCTGAAACGAACCTTCAACCATTTCATGATGATGGGGGGATGGCGCGGCAAATCGAACCGTAAATTAGATGGGCAACAGTGGCAATTGTTCCGTTCCTTGCTCTGGCGGCAGGGGATTGTCCGACCGACGCGGTTCCGTTTCTGGTGGCAACTGGCGGTGATTGCCTGGGTCAAACCCCGTCTGCTAGAAGAGTATCTAGCGACCCTAGGGATAGGTGAGCATTTTTTTGCCTATCGCTATGAAGTAAGAGAACAATTACTAAAACAACTAGCCGATTTGAAGCAACAGAAAGCAAGGGTAGCCCAGCTGGAAAAAACGCTCAAAAACTAGACAATAGCGCCGACGAACAGTCATTTATCCCTAAACAGCGCTCTTGAATCCTACCCCAAAGTAGAGCAACAAAAAGCGAGTGGGGTTGTTTTACTGTCAAGTCAGTTGACATACTCCCACCGTCAAGCTAGGCTGTGACGGGGGATTCTTTCCACATTGCTGTTAGAAATTCCTTGCTTCGACGAGACGGCTTAGATTCTCAATGTCTCCATTAAGAACCCAGAGACCCGACTCTCCCCCCCCAAAGGCTTGGATTGAGTGATAAAATTGGAAGTAATACCCGATGTCTCAAGTTAATTGGGCGAGGATTTCGTGGGAATTTATCTCAGTCATAATCTTACCAAAAGTAGCGGTCGGGGTGAATAGTGGTTTGACGTTGTTGGGAATTATATTCTAGCAGGTATTTTCTGGCGATTACTTCCTGTTCTTCTAATAAGAGTAGCTCATTTTGTCCAATTTCTGTATCGGTAGAGAGGAGGATGACTTGAGAGGAAGCGGCGGGAAAATAACGTTCAACTAAATTATGGCGATGGGAAGAATCTAAACGTCCGAGGGGTGTATCGATAGCGATGGGTAAATCTCGTCCGGAGACTCGCGCTAATCCCCACAAAAAAGCGATCGCTAATAGTTGTTTTTCTCCGGCAGAAAGACGGTGTTTAGGCACATTTTGTCCATCGGGGCCAAAGAGAGATAGACCAAAAGTATCAGCATCGATCGCTATTTTCTGCACCAGATCGGACTTATGCAATAAATAACGAAAACATTCCGCCACTTCTCCCTCTAATCTATTTAATTTTTTTAAAGTTAAGCGTTCCTTAAATACTTTTAAAGTTTGCTGTGCTTTGACAATAGCATTAACGATATGTTCGTTATTTTGCGATTCTAAAGCTTTCTCACTATAGGCAAATAATTCTTTTTTATTTTTCTCAATTTTCTTTTTAATTTCCTCGTAATTTTTGTGGCTTTGCTCGTATTCTGCTTGAGCATTTAGATAGTTTTTCTGAGCGGTTTTTAAGTTATTACTCAGGGTTTCGTATTCTTCGGGAGAGGCTGCTACTGCTAATTCTCGCTCTAAATTATCTAAGTCAGCTTCCAGATTTCTTAATTGTTCTATTGCTTGATGAGCGAGGTTAATTTGTGCCGGTAGTTGATGGGTTAAGACTCGATTTAATAACTCGATCGCCTCCTCGTCTAAATCTAAGTAAGAAGTAACCAAAGAATCGTTATCCTCAGCTAAAAACTTATTTTCTTGCTGTAAAAATTCTCTAATATTGTCTAATTGCTCTAAAGTTAAATTCAGTTGTTCTAAATAAGCAAGTAACTTTTTATCTCTGGATTCTAAAACCGATTGAGCGACTTGAGACGATTGAAATTTTAGCTCTTTTTCTCCCTGAATTTTAGCCGCTTCTAGGAGAGGAAAAATTAACTTTAATGGTAAAAATTCCCCCGCCAATTGACCTAAATATTCTCTCTGTTTATCTAACTTTTTATCTAAATCCTTTTTTCTGCTCTCTAATTGACTTCTTTCGGCGGCAATTTTGCCGCCATCAATGCGAAATTTATCCGAGACTGCATCAAAATCATTTCTAACTAAATCTAAATTTTTTTGTTGAGTTTCCATCTCTTGCCGAGCCAATTCTAAATCTTCTTGGTACTGGGCTAATTTTTTCTCAATAGCTTCAATAGTTGCCAGTTCATTTTCTGCTGCTAATAACCGGCGCTTGCGACTAGCTAAAATATCGAGATCAACTGCTAATCTTTCCGCTAATTCTAACCCTAATAAAGTCTGCATCGAATCCTTAACGCTGTCAGGAGGTACATCCTGTTCTGCCAATTCTTTTACCTGTTCCCCATCAAATAAAAAGAGGTTAGAAATACCCAAAGGTAATAAAGTTTCAATATATTCATCCCAAGTATTAGCTAAGGCAGGATCGGGCCAATCCTCATCTAAAATACCGAGGGTATCCTTACCATCTTTGGGCTGTTTTGTCCAGTATCTAACGATACGATATTGTCGCCATTGTTCATTAACTAGATGTTCAAAAGCCAATTCAATTCTCGCTTGATCGATGAGGGAAGCTTGATTATTAACTGCTTGACTGAGAAACTCGGCATAACTTAAATTATTGCGAGTAGAACACTTTGCCCGCGCACCGTACAAAGCCAAACGAATCGCATCCATTAAAGTAGTTTTACCGCCGCCATTCATGCCTCCCAAAAGGATAATCGGACAGGGATTGTTGTCTTTTTCGGGACGTAAATTAATCACTTGACGACCGGCGTAGGGACCGAAATTTTGCAAAACTAATTCAGTAAAAATCATTAACAGTCAGCCTTATTTAAGTCGAAAGTTTTAGGGAATCTCCTGTAAAAATTATACCTGAAAAAGTGCCGCAGATATTTTTTTACACCCAAGAGAAAAACCCCAGATTTTATACTATAGCATTGATCACCAGCGCTAGATATAATTAGGGTCTGCGGAAAAAACTCTAAGATCCCCCCGCCTGTCGGCACCCCCCTTATTAAGGGGGGCAGGGGGGATCGAGTGCAAAACCTATCTTCTATTTAATTGCAAACAGCTACTTAATTAAAGTCTGCTGATTTTTACTTTCTAGTTCATTACTGGGCATGAGCCTATTTTTTGAAAAAATCGTTATGATCGGCGTGAAAGTGCCAACACAGGGGAGAAAATTGCTATGATCACGATCGGCGAATATTTATGCCAGCGTCTCCATAATTTAGGGGTTAATCATGTTTTCGGGGTGCCGGGGGATTATGTCCTCGATTTGATGGATGTTTTGGTGGAAAGTCCGATCGAATTAGTTTGCACCTGTAATGAGCTTAACGCGGGTTATGCCGCCGATGCCTATGCGCGAGTCAAAGGTATGGGTGCTGTTTGTGTCACCTACGGAGTCGGGGGATTTAGCCTAGTTAATGCTGTGGTCGGTGCTTACGCTGAACGCGTTCCCCTGGTGGTAATTAGTGGGGCTTCCGATCGCTCGATTCGCCGGGATAATTTATTATTACACCACACCACGGGCGATTATAATCTGCAATTGTCCATCATGGAAAAAGTCACGGTTGCCTCGGTTATTCTCACTAATTCTGCCCAAGCAGCCAGTCAAATCGATCAAACTTTAACAGCTTGTTTGCATCACAAACGTCCCGTGTATATCGAAATTCCCCGGGATCTAGTCTATCGTCCCTGTATCCCCTCAGAAAAGCCAATTTATTTAACCGATAATCTCACGGATGCTGCCGCTTTAGAAGAAGCCATTGAAGAAGCGGCTTTTTTATTAGAAAAAGCGGAAAAACCAATTATTTTAGCAGGGGTAGAATTCCATCGGTTTAAACTCCAGGATAAGTTGCTGAAACTTTTAGAGGTAACGGGTTATCCCTTAGCCACCACTATTTTAGGTAAGTCGTCAATTTCGGAAATGCAGCCGCAATTTATCGGCACTTATGTGGGGGCATTAAGTCGCGAATACGTTAGTCAACGGGTGGAAAATGCCGATTGTGTCCTCTGTTTAGGGGCGATCATGTCCGATATGAATTTAGGCGGATTTACGGCTAATTTAAATCCCAATAATTTGATTAATGCCAATTCCGAGAAGATCAAGATTAAACATCACTTCTATCAACCAGTATTCCTAGGGGATTTTATCGAGGGTTTAATTAATAAGCTAAGTCACAAAGAAGCGGCTACACTAGAGATTAAACCTGCGGCCGAATTGAAGAATTTAGAATTCATCGCCGTGGCAGAGCAAAAATTAACTAATGCTCGTTTTTATGAGCGAATGAATCATTTTATCGCTCAAGAATCTTTTGTTATTTCTGATACAGGGGACGCAATTATTGCCACAATTGATTTATTAATGCCCCAAAAAACCGACTTTATCGGTCAAGCATTTTATCTCTCTATTGGTTATTCAATTCCCGCCTGTTTAGGAGTAGCTTTTGCCGCACCAAATACTCGTCCTATCGTCTTTGTGGGGGATGGTGCTTTTCAAATGACCGCCCAAGAACTTTCGACAATTATCCGTCACCATCTCAATCCAATTATCTTTTTAATTAATAACGACGGTTACACGATCGAGCGGGTAATTCAGGATAATATTTATAATGATCTACAACCGTGGAAATATCACCAATTACCAGCAGTATTTAACGGGGAAAGTTGGAGTTGTCAAGTCAGGACAGAAGGGGAATTAGAAAAGGCTTTATCGATTGCCCAGGGTAACATCGATCGCCTATCATTTATTGAAGTACATCTCGATCGTTTTGACTGTTCCCAAGGCTTAACTCGTTTAGGTCAAGCTTTACGTTCACCCCATGCCTAGACTGGTTATACTATTAGGTTTTGACTGTGTGAAGCTGCCCTAAGACACCAGACTGAAACTCTTTTGGCTCCCAAGAGTCAACAATTAAGATACAATCGGTATCTTAATCAAAGTTTGCTGGTGACAACCGCAACTAAAAACCCTATGAATGCTTTTTGGAAACAAATCACCCTATTGAACTTTTCGCCCGCTTCTTGGTCAAAATATAGCTATCTGCATCGTTTCGTCGGCCTTTTTAGTCAATGGCGACAGGGTAGCCAGTTTGTGCAGTGGACAGAAATGATGGGTGCGCTGTTAATCTCTCTTCTTATCGCCACTGCGCCGTTTTTATCCACCAGTCAAATCGGGTTTTTATTGTTAGCAATAGCGGGTTATTGGCTACTCTTAACCCTTGTGGATGAAGGCAAAATCGGGGTGACACCGATTCACATTTTAGTGCTTTTATACTGGGGAATTGCCACGGTTTCTACGGCTTTTTCTCCCGTTAAAACTGCAGCTTTGGAAGGATTAATTAAATTAACTCTCAATCTCATCTTTTTTGCCTTCACTGCCCGAATTATGCGCTCGCCACGCCTAACAAATTGGATTCTGACTACTTTAGTTTTAACCGCCTTAGCAGTCAGCGTTTACGGCATTCGTCAGCAAATTTTTGGTGCGGAACAGTTAGCAACTTGGAACGATCCCACTTCAGAATTAGCAGGGGATACTAGGGTTTATAGTTATCTCGGTAATCCTAATTTGTTAGCCAGTTATTTATTCCCTGGTATTGCTTTTAGCGGTGCGGCATTATTTGTGTGGCAGGGATGGCTACCGAAAATTTTAGCGGCTTTACTAACTTTAGCCAATGCCGCTTGTTTATTTTTTACCGAGAGTCGTGGCGGTTGGATTGGTTTGATGGTCTTAGGAATTGTCTTCTTATTGCTATTATTTTATTGGTTCAAAAGTTATCTACCGTTATTTTGGCAAACATGGCTTTTACCCTTAGTTTTAGGGGGTTTAGCCGTGGTGGTTTTAGGGGCGATTTTATTGGTGGAACCGCTGCGAATTCGGGTGATGAGTATTTTTGCGGGCCGGGAAGATAGTAGTAATAACTTTCGGATTAATGTTTGGGATGCAGTTATTCGCATGATTCAAACCTATCCACTTTTGGGCATCGGACCGGGTAATGATGCTTTTAAGAAAATTTACCCCCTATTCATGAAGCCAAAATACACGGCTTTAAGTGCCTATTCTGTGGTATTAGAAATCATGGTAGAAACGGGAATTATTGGTTTTACCTGTTTCCTCTGGTTATTAGTCACAACTATCGGCCAAGGCATCCATCAAATTAAACTTTTGCGCGATAAAATGGACAGTCAAGGCTTTTGGTTAATCGGGGCAATTGCCGCTATGGCTGGAATTCTTGCCCACGGTTTCTTTGATACAGTTTGGTATCGTCCCCAAGTTAGTACCCTCTGGTGGTTAGTTTTGGGTTTAATTGCTAGTCGTTGTTATTCCCCAGCTAGAGGTTTTGAGCGCGGCAATTCTCTCCTCTAGGGGGGCGAAATGGGGGAGCATTGAGGAGTTATTTCAAATTACGGATAGGACTGCTCTGAAGGGGATTTGAAGCTCGTGTAGGCGTAGGCGAGGGGGATTATTAAGAAAAATCACAAACCCCCTATCCTACCATCTCTCGGTGGCCAAAGCAAGAGATAATTGAGTTAGATCGTTTCCCAGTTTGTTCCGCGCTTGGCGCGATTTCCCAACTGCAATAACGAGAGTAAATCCCTGTGGCCGTTATAGAGACGAGGGAGGAAAATAATGGATCGTTCTCTTAAGTGGGCCGTTGCGATTGTCATCGGAAATTTTGGGTCTGAAACCCCGCCGTTCTAGGTTGGCTTTACGTTAGAATTAAAAGGCCAGTCTCGAAAACCAAGTGGACGGCGCAGCACCTTGAAAACTCGGCTTAGGGGGTTCCGACCAGAAAAGCTTGGC
>NZ_JAPZQM010000278.1:0-2629 GCF_027530565.1 Microcystis sp. LE19-10.1B
AAACTATACCGATATTTTCTAGGTGTCGATAGCCTTGAATACAGGTTCCTTGTAGGTTCAAAAATTTGTCAAGTATCATAAGTAAAATAATCTCGTTTTTGGCTATTATATCAAATCTTAACTCAATTGTCTATCTTTTGGTATTAACCTATTTGTGCCTTAAGTCCTTTCCTGTATGGGTTTCAGCTACTTTTGAGCGTAGTTGCTCTCATCGAATTTTATTTTAAGTTAATTATTTGCATAACAATTCCCGAAGAGCCAAAAAAATTAAACTAAAATCACCAAAATTCCGAAATCAAGAGGAAAGCCGCTGATGTTTTTCCATAAGGCAAAATCAGACTAAGCCGCTTTACCCCTCTGAATTGAGGAATTTTACCCCTACCCGAAAAATAGAACGGAACCTTGACAGCACGAATCATCACACCAGCACCTTTTCAGTGATCAGTTATCAGTTAAGTACCTAAGCAAAATTAATTACACATATCTAACCCCCCCCTTGCCTCTTGCATGAGTGCCTTTCTTCACTAGGAAATTTATAACGCATCTTTCGATAGTTAGTACAGTTATTTTTATGACAATCACACAGAAACAGTTTGATACATTAGTTGGAACGCTAGAAAAATTCTCGAAGGCACATCCTAGGAGTTATCGCCTACGAGTTGCCCTGTTTGCCATATTAGGGTACGCCTACATCTTTCTGGTGCTTGCTGGGCTGTTAACACTAATTGGATTAATTGTCTCATTTATTGTTTTCAGTCACCGTGTCAATTCTGTCATTATTAAGCTGGCTATTTTGTTACTAATTCCAGCATGGGTGATTGTGCGATCACTTTGGGTGACCGTCCCTGAGCCTGAAGGTTTGAAACTTAATCGTCATCAAGTTCCTAAATTATTCGCTCTAGTCGATGAGTTGACGACTAAACTCCAAGCTCCCCGATTTCATAACATCCTGTTAAATCAAGAGTTCAATGCAGCAGTCGTTCAAGTTCCACGACTGGGTATCTTTGGTTGGCAGGAAAACTATTTACTTTTGGGACTTCCCTTGATGCAGTCATTATCGCTGGAACAACTTAAAGCAGTTATGGCGCACGAGTTAGGGCATCTCTCTGGTAACCATTCTCGCTTTGCAGCATGGATTTATCGAATTCGCAAAACTTGGATGCAGATTTATGAACAGTTACATCAAAGCGATCAATCTGGAGCCTTTGTTTTATTTAATCGCTTTTTAGATTGGTATTGGCCTTCCTTTAATGCCTATTCTTTTACCCTGGCACGAATGAATGAGTATGAAGCTGATCGCTGTGCGGCTCAACTCACTAGCGCAAACAACACGGCTGAAGCTCTAATTAACATAGAAGTCAAAGCTCGTTTTCTGGAGAGTTCCTTCTGGTCAGATATCCAAAAACGGGCAGAGCATCAGGCTGATCCACCGAGCAATGCTTATTCATCTATGTTGACCGTTTTGCATAATCCAATTGCCGAAGAGGAGACCAAACAATGGTTAGAGCAGGCGCTTGCACAAAAAACCAGTTATGCAGACACCCATCCCTGTCTTGCTGATCGGTTAAAATCGCTGGGTTATCAGACTACTCAATTAGAAACGTTACCTCAACCCGCAACAATCCAAATAAGTGCAGCAGAACACCTTCTGGGAAAGATGATCTTACACAAATTTGCGAAACAGTTCGATCAAGATTGGAAAGCAGCCATATCGACACCTTGGCGACAGCGCTATGCATACCTACAGGAAACCAAAGACAAACTACGAGCATTAGATCAAAAAGCCCAAATGCAGACTCTGCCTGAACAAGAAGCATGGGAACGAGCCTATTACACCTTGGAATTACAAGGTGGTGAAGCAGCACTTCCCTTCTTACAAGACGTGTTAAAAATTCAGCCCGATCATGCAGAAGCAAACTATGCTATTGGACAAGTTTTTTTACACAAGGCTGATGCATCAGGCATTGCCCATATCGAAAAAGCCATAGAGCAAAGAGTGGATTGGGTCATAGCTGGCTGTGAGTTAGTTTATGGTTTTTTCTGTCAACAAGGTCAAACTGAAGAGGCTCAGAAATATCGCGCACGAGCTGAACAACATTATCAACTTTTACTAAAAGCTCAACAGGAAAGAGCTACTGTGGGTGATTACGATAGATTTCAACCTCACACTCTGAAAGCATTAGAGGTAAATGAACTGAAACAGCAGTTAGCTTGCTATCCGCAGGTTAAAGAAGCTTATCTAGTAGAGAAAGTGGTCAGGTACTTTCCTGAAAACCACTTCTGTGTTCTAGGGATTGTTCGTAAACGAGATTTGATTGAAAGTTCGGATGCGCCTCATAAATTAATTAACTTGCTCGTTACCAATTTACAGTTTCCTACTCAAGCCTATATCATCATCTTGAACCACGGCAGTTCTGATAAGCTCAAGAAAAAGATTTGTCAGATTCATCGGTCTTTAATTTTTCGACGTTAGTGGGACTTAAACGCTAAATAAAGATCAAATCGAGTATAATCGTTAAAGAGTAAGCACTTTACGTTGAAAGATCAGCGATGAAAGAGACAACCCCAGCCGCAATGCCCCCATGCTTTGACCGATGGTGTCGGCGGTTTGACAATTGCTTCAAAAACG
>NZ_JAPZQM010000310.1:0-1067 GCF_027530565.1 Microcystis sp. LE19-10.1B
GGGGGGCATAAATCGACTAAATCCTTATCTGGCAAGAGACTTAATTGATTAGTTCGCTCTAGAGCAAAAACAATTGACAAAAATCGCATCAATGTCCTTCTCTATAAGGGTTTCATCCCTTATAACTCCGTCCATTGCATAGCACAAACCGAAGAACCCGAACTCCAGACGCAATCCAGATTGCCACTGCTATGGGAGAAGGTGCTATGTTTTTCTTGACCAATGATGCCCGTTTAGCTGCTGTCCCAGATTTAAAAGTTTTGGTTTTGGATGCTCTGTAACAGTACACCAATCTGGTAGCGTGCGTTCCTTAAACATTGATTAAAGTAAATGATAATAAGCTAAAAACATCTATGCACAGCGACGGACGGGAGTGCGAGTGCCGTCGAATAATTGTAAATTTTTGTTACGAAGTGCAGTCAGATTGAACAATTGGTGCTAAAACCTTGGGGGAAAGCTGATGTTATTTCGGCTGATTGTCAGGAATCTACAGAACGGGGTGATATGCCAAAAGTTTCCATATATTCCTACTTTGGTTATTCGGAAAGTTTCTGTATAATCAATGGTTAGCTGGCCTCGTAATATCACGATGTATCTGATTAGGAGCGATATTATGCGACTTAGTGAAAATTTTTTACAGCCAGCATTGTCAGATGATTTTTACTGGCTCAACGAGCCGACGCATTATCGTTTGGGTAATGGCTTGGAAATTTCTACAGATGAAAAAACTGATTTTTGGCAAAACACGCACTATGGTTTTCAAAGAGACGATGGGCATTGCTTATTGATGCGACAAGTTGGCGATTTTTCCCTAATGACCCAAGTAGAATTTCAGCCTCGGGAAAAATATGATCAATGTGGCCTAATGGTGCGGATTGACAGTCAGAATTGGATAAAAGTTTCCACGGAATATGAAAGCGAACAAGCTATACTTTGCACGGCTACAACTTGCATTTTTTACTCAAGGACAATAATATAGTTTAAGAGTCATAATTAGAAGCAAAGCACTCATTAAAAACATGATTAACCTAGAATTCACGGAAGAAGAAAAGAACTCACTGTCTTAG
>NZ_JAPZQM010000764.1:0-1934 GCF_027530565.1 Microcystis sp. LE19-10.1B
AGGAACCAGTGCAGCTAATGCCACTGATTTTGTGGGGGGAGTCTTACCCTCAGGAACCGTCAGTTTTGCGGCGGGAGAAACCTCGAAAGTGATTACCGTTAATGTTCAAGGGGATACCACCGTCGAACCTAACGAAAACTTTACGGTAACTCTCTCCAATCCCACCAACGGAGCAACGATTACCACTGCCACTGCTGTTGGGACTATCCAAAATGATGATGAAGGAACCTCCGTTACCCTTGCCAGTAACTACAGTGGCGTTAGTGAAAACGGCAAAACTAACCTCGTCTATAACTTCACTCGTTCAGGAGCCACCACTAACTCTTTAACCGTTAACTTTACCCTTGGTGGTACGGCAACTCGCGGCAATGACTACAATGCCTACGGCGGGAATTTTGTCTCACCAACAACGGGTAATATTGTCTTCGCATCTGGTCAGACAACGGCTCAGATCGAGATCGTGACCACCGGAGATACCGTCAAAGAAGCCAATGAAACGATCGCCTTTACCCTAGCAAGTGGCACTGGCTATACCATTGGCACACCAGGTGCTGTCACCACTACGATCCTGAATGATGACGGTGTTCTCAATCAACAGGGAACCACGGGTAACGATGTGATCGAAGCCGGAACTACCCGCAATCTGAGCGGTCGAGCGGGCCATGACATTTTGATTGGTTCCAATGCCAGCGATATGTTAGTAGGTGCTGCAGGGAATGACACGATTACCTCTGGTGCTGGTTTTGACGTAATTGCCTATAGCCTTGCCAGTGAAGGCCAAGATACGATTACGGACTTCAACGTTTTCCAAGATACGCTCCAAGTCTCGGCGGCGGGTTTTGGTGGCGGATTAATCACCGGTGAAAGTATTGCGGCGGCTCAATTTGTCTTGGGAACCGTCGCCACGACGGCCAGCCATCGCTTTATCTTTAATAAACCAACAGGCCAACTCTTCTTTGATGTGGATGGTAATGGTTCATCGGTTCAGACTCTCTTGGCGACCTTGACTCCTAACCTTAACTTGACAGAAGATAATATCTTCGCGGCTTAGATGACTTGAGGCTAAGTGTCAACATAAACCGGCTGGGAAAGAATAATCTGGCTCAGAGATTGCTCAGTTTTCCCGCCGGTTTTCCATTGTGTGTCAAAAAAGTGAAGCAAATATTAATTGTTGTTCAAACAATTGATTCGGGCGGGAGTTTACGGTAATTATAAGCTAAGTCGCATTTTAACCGCCTATTCAGAAGTGTTGAATCCTGCAATAAAACTTCACAAAACCAGTATTTTACAGTGCTAAATTAGATTGACTATTGAGAATGGAGTCAATAATCAGTCCTTTTTGGTATCATCAGAGCGAATACATAACTTGGTCATGATCTTCAAAATCTTAACATTCAAGTATGAAACACTTTTTGAAAAAAGGTATAAGGGTTTTGTTGATTTTTTAGTATTTATGTATCGTGTAAGTCCAGTAATTGATCCCCTTTTTCTTGGCATAATCTGATAGTTTCATTGGAACTGTAAGGTAAACTTGCACTAACCACAGTAGCAGTTGTTTGCTGTTATTTGCGTATATTTTCGACAAAACTTGACAATACTTCTGAGTTTCTTCATTATTCTCAACAATACTTTTCTTATTGCTGTTACTCATCAGGCTCTTGGATAAATTTAAGAAAAAAATTTTTTTGTTAGACTTGACTTGTCTAGTTGTAATTACAGGTGGATAACAAATTTAGCCCCAGGGCAGAAAGGTTGGGCTTGTCTTTTTCCCTAACCATAAACAGAAAGAATTCAACCCACATTCCGCACCCTAAAGTGTCACATTGAAAATTTTATCTAAATCGTCAAAACGATTGCCGGCTCTGAATTACAGGCTAATTTGTTTGCCCAGCAGATGCACAATTAGCCCTAAAAATCTGATAACTCTGATACCA
>NZ_JAPZQM010000759.1:0-4454 GCF_027530565.1 Microcystis sp. LE19-10.1B
AACCCTTATATAGAAAGGCATTTAGCGATTTTTGTCAATTGTTTTTGCTCTAGAGCGAACTAATCAATTAAGTCTCTTGCCAGATAAGGATTTAGTCGATTTATGCCCCCCTATCGAACCATACCAAGTAACGAAGAACCGAATTTCATCTGAATTTATGAGTTGAAATCGATTTTTCATGGACAGAGTTCTTAAAACCTGTCTATCTCCAGCCTTGGATGATAATTATCTATCAAAAAATAATGCTTCTACACAAGTTCTCTATTTAAATAAGAGAATTTTATCTGATTTTTTTCAAAATGAGAATTGCTGTTGGAACACCAGTGACCTTACCTATTAGGTCAAATAGGATTAGTTGGAAACAAAATCCTGCTCTACCCAGCTTTGTGTCCCATTATCCCTTACCTATTAGGTCAAATAGGATTAGTTGGAAACGTCGGTCTGGCGTGAATAATGCAGGAAATTGCTGGTAGATCCTTACCTATTAGGTCAAATAGGATTAGTTGGAAACTAAAAAAGTAGGGCTAATTCCGGAATTAGCCCTACTCTTCTTCCTTACCTATTAGGTGAAATAGATAAGGTTGGAAACACTTTGATAACAGCAGTCTTAGAGATTTTATAATCCGCTCTCCTTACCTATTAGGTCAAATAGGTAAGGTTGGAAACCTTCTCATAAGAAACAGGAGAAGCAGGGATTGAAGCGATTTTTTTTATCCGTTAATTTCCCCTATCAATCCGTTAGGATTACTAGGCAATTAACTAACAAGAAAAAGTCATGGCAGTCTTAGAAATGCTCACCGTTCCCTTTTGCTCTCCCCTTGCTGGCAGCCTTGGCGAATAGATAATTAAAATAACTCAAATAGGACTGCCCTAGCAGTTCTTTCTAGGTAAAGCGGCAATTTTTAATCAATTGTTAAAATATTAAAAGGATGCTAAAGATGGCGGCTAGGGTTTCCAGAGTGAGCTATCCTAGAGATACTACTTACTCCATCCTCCCCCATGCTCGATCGAGTTCTCCATAGTCGTTATCAAGTCCAACAGTTACTGGGAAAAAAAACTATCTTAGCTAGGGACAGACACACCACCCAGTTAGTTATCATTAAACTTATTTCTGTTCCTAGGGGGCAAGGGAGTCAGTTTATCGGAGAAATAACTGGTAAAATTGCCCTATTGCGACAACTCTCCCACCCATCTCTCCCCAAATACCTCGATAGCTTTGAGATAGATTCATCCCAGGAAGCAATCATCGCTATTGTCCGACCTTATTTATCAGCGCAGCCTTTAGAAAACTATCTTAACTCCAGTTATTTGTTAGCAGAACAAGACCTCAAACAAATTGCCAAATATCTTTTGGAGATTCTCTCCTATCTCCATCAGCAGGATGTCCCCATTAACCACGGCAATATTAAACTTAGTAATATCCTCTTTGATACCCAGTCCCATCGTTTTTATCTAGTTGATTTTGCCTTTGATTCCGATTCTCCCACCACGGACTTACAGGATATAGGTAAAAGTTTGATTAGTTTAGCCACGGGGATTAAGCATCGTTACATACCCGAAAACTTTGAACAAAAAACTAATCTAAGCGCTTTTTTCATCTATTGGTTAAAAAGATTATCAAACTCCCCCCCAGACTCTCATTTTCGTTCGGTGACAGAAGCTTTAGCCAGCTTATATAGTTGTCAATTGATCCTAGTATTTATTGGCAATCTGACCAAACCCTACGGCAGCGAAGTTACTGTTTATAAAAAAGATAATCTCCTGCAAATAAAAATCGCTAGTAAAACCAAACAAAAGTTTTTCAACAATCTCAAAACCCAGTTAAGACAGTTTTTACCATCCCTATTCTTTACGTTCATTCTCTTAACCATAGTCGGTATTTATGAGCTCAAACTGGTCGCTTTTTTAATCCCGATTATCCTAATTTTTCTGCTCAATTTAATCTCCTCTAGTTTATCTTGGCAGTTATGGAAATCTTTTTGGCAGGGGGAACTAGAGTTAAAACTTACCCCCAAAAAAGTTTCTCTCTACCAAAAACTCTGGGGGCTGAAATTTAAACTAACTGCCGATGCTGCTAGTTCCGAAATTTATAGTCTCCTCCGTCGCAATGTCACCGTCACTATGCAGGGAGAAAATGTTAATATTATTCCTCCTTCTCTGGTTCTCGTTGCCAACCATCGAGAATATGTTATCACTGCCAGTGAAGATGTTAGCGAAGCGGAATTAGATTGGTTGGCACAACAGTTAAGTGATTGGCTACGTTTACCGATTACGAGAATTTAAGGTGTATTAAGCTAAGTTAATACACCCCAAATTTATCTGATAACATCTTCCGATTTAATCAGATGCGCTTCTAGGAACCAGAGACGTTTATCGATGTCCCGGGAGATTTCCGTATAGAGATCTGCTGTGTCGGCATCCCCTTGATTGCCAGTGGTATCAATAGCAGAACGAAGATGGGCGGCGTATAAGGCATAACGTTCGGCTAAAGCAACGATATGTTCACTACCATCGACGATATCAGCCGGATATTCCGGCAGAATCGAGTTAGCGGCAGCGATGCGCGCTGTTCCCAAAGCGGTTCCACCTAAAGCGGTAATCCGTTCTGCTACCATGTCCCCATAGCCTTCTAATTCCGTGGCCATTTCGTCGAATAGGCTGTGCAATTGGTAGAAATTTAAACCTTTTACATTCCAGTGGGCCTGTTTAACCTGAGTTTTTAGGTCTAAACTAGCGGCAAGGGTTTGGCTTAAGATTTCAACCACAGCTTTGCGGATATCTAATGCTAAATCGATGCGGGTGGCGTAGTATTGTCCCGTGGTTTTGGTTTTGACTGGAGTGGCTACCATAATCTTTCTCCTTGATCAGTTAACAGAATACTCGATAATTTTCTCACTTGTGTCCGTGTAGAGGGGACTGATTTTGATCCTACAATTAAGCTCAAGTTATACACATCCCCTTTCAGAATTGATTAACATCGCCCTCAGCCGTCAGCTAGATAATAGTGTTGATAACTAGAAAAATGGCTAATTAATTGAAAAATCAGAGGCTGATAGCTGATAGCTGATTAATTATGCTCCTAAATAAGCCGCTAATTCTTCCGAACCGCCAATTAATTGGCCGTCAATGAAGACTTGTGGGGTGGTGGTATTACCACTCATGGCCCGCAGAGAACGACTGGTGGCATCCCGTCCGAGGATAATTTCTTCGTATTGTAGGCCTTTTTCTTCTAACATTTTCTTGGCCCGGAGGCAGTAGGGACAGCCGACTTTCGAGAAAAGAGAGATTAAAGGCGGTTTTTTGGCTTCTGGGTTGATGTAGTTTAGCATCGTTTCTGCATCGGAGACTTTGAAAGGATCTCCCGGTTCTTCCGGTTCAATGAACATTTTCTCGATAACACCATCTTTGACTAGCATCGAATAGCGCCAAGAACGTTGACCGAAACCTAAGTCAGCTTTATCGACTAACATCCCCATTCCTGCGCTAAATTCGCCGTTACCGTCGGGAATCAAGACGACATTATCACATTCTTGATCTTTTGCCCACTCGTTCATGACAAAGGTATCATTCACCGACAAGCAAACAATAGTATCTACGCCATTTTCCCGAAAAACTGGGGCTAATTCGTTATATCCGGGTAAATGGGAGGTGGAACAGGTGGGAGTGAATGCCCCGGGTAAGGCAAAAAGAACAACGGTTTTTCCTTTGAATAATTCCTCGCTGGTGATGTTCACCCATTGATTATTTTGACGTACAGGAAAGGTGACATCGGGAACTCTCTGCCCTTCTCGGTTTGGTAGCATAATCGTCAACTCCTAATTGCTAAGTCGTACTCATTTTGAGTTTGTCTAAATTAAGTGTACTCATAACGACTATGAGTTGTCAACAAGTATTTATGCTTAAATCAGGAGATAGGAGACAGGAGACAGAAGACAGGAGAATGGGAATTGACTCTCCCCCGCTAACCGCTCGCGCGGTGTAGCGGGGGATTCTCGGTTCTTAGGCTTTTAACTAGATCGACCTGGTTTAACCCGGTCGATCCCCGTCAGATCGCCTCCGCAAGCGTTTTCTAACACGGTCAGTCCGACCGCGTTTTTTCCTCGGTTCTCGATTACCTTCGCTGATGCCGTATCTCTCGGTTCAATGTGGCCGCAAGAATCACACCGGTGAACTCTTTCCGATAACGCTTTTTTGCCGGTAATCGCGCCACAATTCGGACACTCTTGCGAAGTTCCGTTTTTATCGACCTTAAGATAATATTTTCTCCGTTTCCAAGCGACAAAGGGTAGTATCTCGTTAATAAAACTACCGACACCCGAATCTAGAGATTGTTTTCTAACGATCCCTCTAGACCAGGAAACGAAGTTAATATCCTCAACGAAGATATTATCAGCAAAATCGCAAAGGTAATGACTTAATTTAAAGTGCCAATCTCTACGAGTATTAGACACTTT
>NZ_JAPZQM010000364.1:0-17096 GCF_027530565.1 Microcystis sp. LE19-10.1B
TCGATGATTTTGGTGTAGTTTATCGCTCTCTAACCCACAACGAGGACAGGTTGCTTTTTTATTTTTCGATTCGATTCGGCAAACTATACCGATATTTTCTAGGTGTAGATAGCCTTGAATACAGGTTCCTTGTAGGTTCAAAAATTTGTCAAGTATCATAAGTAAAACACTCGGGTTTTTGGCCATTATATCAAATCTTAACTCGATTGTCTATCTTTTGGTATTAACCTATTTGTGCCTTAAGTCCTTCCCTGTATGGGTTTCAGCTACTTTTGAGCGTAGTTGCTCTCATCGAATTTTATTTTAAGTTAATTATTTGCATAACAATTCCCGAAGAGGCCGTTCATTTTATATAGCAATTCCCATAGTTGTGAGGTACAGAGTCTTAGGTTTTGAGGAGTCAGGAGTTAAGATTTTGGTGTACCTCATGAGATTGGGAAACGCTATATTTAATTCCACCCAGCTACTTAACTGATAACTGATAACTGATAACTGATAGCTATAAAAAAACCGACCAACAAGAGAGAATTCCCGTCAGTCAGTCGGTGATGATAGGCCGAATTTTACTCAGCTTTATTTCTTAGCGGGGGCAGCCTTAACGAGTTCCAATTCACTTTCAGCGAAGTTATTGGTATTCAGTCCACCGGCGCTACCACTAAAACCGTGGTAGTTAACAGTATCAAAACGGACGATAACGGGATAGTGGATACCACTTTTATCAACACTGGCTACGGTTCCTACATCGTTGTACCAGTAAGACTCTTTCCGTTTGACTCTAACTTTGGCTCCGCGTTCGATTCCAGGCATAGCTGTTGTTTTTTTTTAGGGTTTAGTTAACAGGTTACAATCAGAGCGAGTTTGCCGAAAGGGTTTTTACTTTAAGTTTTATTGCAAATCTTGCCACTCTGTTTGGACAAAATGCCCCGAACGTCCCCATAGGTCTGCCTTTGGTGCAATGTTAACGATTGTTAAGTTAAAGGGAATGGCTGTGGTCAGGTATTTTTGGGCCGACATTCCCACATCTGGCCCGATTTGAAAAGCGGCGGCGGTGGCTAAACCTAAGCCTAATAACTGAGAAATCGGACCTCTGGGTAAGAGAAGATGAGTTCCTAAGACTAAGCCGGCGGTTAAGGCTAAAGTTACCGATAAATTGGTGCCACAACGCGGATGTAATGCCAATTGCCCCTCGCCATTTTTGAGACGATGGAGTGCCTGTTTGGCGGCGATTTGCAGTTCATTTGTATTAATCTGTCCGTAGAGATAAAAACCCCTATCGGTGGACAGTCCCCCCAGGGCCTCGTTATCCGCAGGGGAGTGGTCAAAAGGCGATTGACGACGGGCAGCCATTTCGCTTAATACCCAGACGGTGGCGTGTTCCAAGGCGTGAACCTGTCGCAGGGTGAGAAATTCTTTGAAACCGGGGATAAAGCCGATTTGTGCCAGTAAATCGCTGTCTTGCTGGGGCGAGGGGTTAAACCAGTCAAAAGAGGGGTTAGAAGGGCTACTAGAGGTCATAAAGTTGCGCTAGGGGGAGTTTTTTCGAGGAAGATTAGGGGGCTATTGGGTTGCAAGGCGGTATCCCAGTAGGTGTCTTCAATGGGAATTGACCAGGGTGGTTTCGACAAAAAAGGGAAAATCTGACCACAGGGTAACTGCTGCTAGTTCTTGCTTTAGGTAAGGTTTGCTGAATAAATCTAAAAACCTTGTTGGATAAGACTTCTAGACTTTTTTGAAATCCAAAAGTGCCGGGCATGGGAGTGAGCAGGGGGAAAATCCCTGGACTTTTTCCCTGAAAATTGGGTAATTGACCACCTGAAAACCGGTAAAACCCTACACCCTACACCCTACACCCCACACCCTGCCCCCACGAAAAACTTTTTCAGCAAATCCTAGGTAAGAAGCGAAATGATTCCAGTTATCTCGATTGCTGGTCTTGGTCATAGAAACTATAGTCAATTAGCTGTCTAAATAGGCGTTAATGATAGCAAGAGCCACTAAGGGAGCGGTAATTGTTCTCAAAATGCGTTTTCCCAGTGATACAGGCACAAAATCAGCAGCGATCGCTTGTTCTATTTCTGTCTCCGTCCATCCCCCTTCCGGTCCAATGGCCATGGTTATCTCGGTTGATGTTTGTAATTGAGAAAGTAGCGGGGCCACTGTTCTACGGGTAACACCAATATAACAAGTTGTCTGTGGGTTAGCTCCCCGCTTAAGGATGGCTAAAAATGGCTGTGGTTCTTCGATAATGGGAATAATCTGTCTTTCTGATTGTTCTACAGCTTCCCGGGCAATTTTTCGCCAACGGTCAATTTTTTGAGGACTAGGATTGACTAAACCGCGTTCTGTCAGCAGCGGGATAATCCGATAAACTCCTAATTCGGTGGCAGCGCGAACGATATCATCAAAGCCATTTTTGGGAATTGCTACCATTAAATTCACTTGTACTGGTAGTTCGCTAGTTTCGTTTATCGCTTCTAAAAGATGGGCCGAATTATCAATTATTTCCGCTAACCACGCTTGTCCTTGTCCATTTAGGGCAATAAAACGGTCATGGGATTTTAAACGAACAACTTTTTTAAGATAATGACTTTGTTCGGGTGTTAAGACAATTAACCCGTTTTCTAGGGTATTAAAATCAAGAAGAAGACGATAATACAAGGCGGTTTAGTCTATATTGCTATTGTGTTCAGAATCACTGTCAGCTAAGTAGGTAGGTGTTAAAAGTTGTCAGATCCCCCCGCCTATCGGCACCCCCCTTATCAAGGGGGGCAGGGGGGATCAGAGGCAAAATCTATCTTCAATTTAATTATAACTACTTACTTATCTATTTTAGCTTTTATGGTGTTTTTGTATAAGGTTGAGAGTAGATTAGCTTATAGCAGTTATCTTAATGGTGAAGTACGAAGTTTTCCTTTTGGGTAGTCGGTCGTCAATACCAAATTAGGTTATACTTCATGTTTATGACAAAGGCTATAACTTACTATGGCCTTACCTACTCAGATATGTTATAAAATTTATCCTCATCAAGGTATATCTTGGCCAATAGGAATTAAGACTTGACAATCCCCACTCCCTAACCCACAAAAAATTCATGGACATAACTGCTAAAATTGAAGAACTGGCACAAAAATATGAGATACCTCCCCAACTGCTCAAGGAAGCCATGGCTTTAGAAGTAGAAAAAATTACTCTAAAAAATCGGCAGCTATCACCTAAAATTGTCAAACTTATCGAAAAATATACCGACTCCCCACAATCATAAATTTTATAGATATCTTGCATAATTTATTTTTGGTAAGTAGGGAGGCACAATTATTTGTAGGATGGGTTAGCGGTAGCGTAACATAATCGGGCGTTGGGTTTCATGCTTCAACCCAACCTACGTTCATCTTAAATTCCACCCACCCACTTAGTTTAAAAACGACAAAAATAAATATTAAGTTGCATAAAATATCTAAATAAACCATTCTTAATTTTCCTGATTACTGACCACTGGCTACTGACTCCTAACCAACCACAAAATTTTTGATTTTTACAAGAGTTCTTATGACTTTGAGACTGAAACAAATTCGCTTAACTAATTGGAAATGTTATCCTAGTCAAAATATTACTTTTAACCTGCATCCCGACAGAAAAATTCAGATTATCTTCGGTAATAATGGTCACGGTAAAACTTCTCTGATGACAGGTATTTTATGGTGTCTCTATGGTGGAGATATTGTATCTAAAGAGACTTTGAAAACCTATTTTTATCGAGGTGAGGGGGATTCTTCATCAGCAGAAGAAAAAGAAATGCGGGTAGAATTAAATTTTATTAAAAACGAGAAAAATTACTTTATCAGTCGCCAAGCGAAATTAAAATTTAATGGTAGCAGTTCCTATCCTAGCGTAGAGGAAGCATTATTTTATGAAGATGGAACCATGAGAAGTAACTCTAGGGAATATATCGAAGCATTGCTTCCTAAATCTATTCGAGATTTTTTCTGTTTTGATGGCTTAAAAATCGAACAATATACCCAGATAACTCAAACTAAAGAAGCAAAAGAAGCAATTGAAAAAGTTTTGGGTATCCCGGAATTAAGAAATCTGCGTGATGATACAGAAAAAGCCTTGCAAGAATTAGAAAACCGTTTAAATAAAGCCAAGGGAACCAGTCAAACCTTTAGAGATAAGCTGCAAGAATTACGAGAATTAGAAGAAGACATTGATCTTAAAAAAGGTCAGCTTAAAAATGCCAAAGATAGCGAAAAATATGCTATAATTATCTACCAAGACGCTCAAGAAAAAGCCGCTCAGATTGAAAGTTTACGAGAAAAATTAGAGGAAATTCATAACTTAGAGAAAAAGCGTATCGGTTTACAAACTCAGTTAGATAACCTGCAAAAGTCTATCGATTCTTGGTTAAAAAAAGCTTCGATACCTTTGCTGATTAACTTTGTACAGGAAATGGTCGATGATTTGCAAGTTACTAGCTTAAAAAGCACTTATAAAACTAATTCTACAGCAATTTTACAAGCAATACTTGACGATGAAAGCTGTCTATGTGGTCGTTGTTTAGATAAAAATTCTCGGGACTTTATCCTTCAACAAATTGCCGAACTAGAGTCCTTAGAAGTGGATAACGCCACCAGAATAGAAAAAGACCAAATTAGAATTGATTTACAGGGAATTATGCGAGATAATGCTAAATTTAGCAATTATAGTCAATTACTTTTGCAAAGAGATCGTTTAGAAGAAGAAATCGAAGAAATTAATCAACATATTAGACAGCTAAAACAGGAAACCACGGGAATAGATCAAGACTCGGTGAGGGAGATTTGGCGAAAAGTTGGCGAATCTGGTAAAAATGTTGAGATGATCCAAGAAAGGATCGAACGCTTGCAAAAGGAAATCGAAATCAAAGAAAAGCAATTAGAAAATTTACGCAAAGAAGTGGAAATTTTAGCTAGTGAAAATCAGACCACATGGATGTTATCTAATCAGGTTAAAATGGCCAGAGGTTTAAAAAATGCCACTAACGAATTAATCGAATGGCATATCGATAATTCCCAAAAAATGATTAATCAAGTAACCAGCGATCGCTATTTACAAGTAACCAACAAACCGGAGGAATATAGAGGAGTAGAAATCACTCCCGAATACACTTTAGGAATCCGTACCATCACAGGAAAATTATTAAATCCCGATGTCTTAAGTGCGGGAGAAAAGGAAGCTTTAGCTTTTGCTTTTATCACAGGTTTAAATCAAATAACCGATACTTGTGTTCCCCTAATTATGGATACACCTTTTGGTCATTTAGATCAAGAACATCAAAAAAATATTATTAACTCTCTTCCTAATTTAAACTCCCAAGTGATTATTTTAGCCACGGATCGCGATCTTCCCGATCCACTTTTAAATCTGCTGCGTCCCCACACTACCGATATTTTAAAAATACACCGTTTGGCTGCCGATGAAGATGCTTCCGTGATTGAAGTGATGGAGAATTACTAATGCAGAGAATCGATCCCAGTTTGAAGATTTATGCCTCGGAAACTTCCAGAAATTATCTACAGGTACTAAAAGATAATAAAACCTTTGAGCGCATGGTAGATGCCTATTTATTCGCCGCTGCTTTTGCCATTAAACAAGACTTCAGTATCTACGGAACCACTCTGAGCAATCGACAAGATTTAATTACTATTAGCCAAATCGATCCAGAAGTTATTTTAGCTTTAACCGCAGGAATTTATATTATCTGTAAAAAGAATTCCTATCCTCAACCCAGCGATGGCAAAGAAGTTTTAGATAAGATCTGTCAATACGCAGAAGTGGGATTAAGGGAATTAAAAGAACGCTGGCAAGGCAAAGTCAGCAATCAAATCCAAGCTGATATTGAGAGAATTATCAATAATCTCTAAAATTCTCCCTATCTAACCATCTTTTTTAGGGATAACGACAAATTAGATTCTTTCCACACTGCCAAAAAAGACGGGTTCCACGCGAATAGCAATGACACTAGCCGGACGTAAAACCATATATTCCCCTTGGATATTTCTGATCGGAACATTGATAAAATCCTGGGAATCGGCTTTCGGAACTAATTCATTACTGTACCACTTTTGAAATTCTTGGATGGTCAAAAAACGGACTTCCTCGCGATGTCCACTGCTTAAGAACAAATGTACAGCGTACTCGTCAGCTTTTCTACTCATTTTTTTAACTAATCAGATTGAATTTTTGTAATAAAGTTGCCATTAAAGGCGGGAAAGTGAGACGCAATTCGCTCAGATCCGAGAAAATTAATTTTTGGTAGCTTGGCAGGTCAAAAGCTAGTTTACCCTTTAATTCCGCTCGATTTTGATAGGTTAACAGAATTTGTCCGCCCTGTTTACAAGCGATCGCATAACCTAATTCTACACCCACTAGGGGACTGGGCAGTAATTCCGTTTCCTTTTGGCTAATCGCCGTAGCATCGGCAATAAATAATAAACTTTTGCGAATTTGGCGTAATTGACTATCACTCAATCTGGTGACATTGCCCTCAGTTCGGGGCGTTTCTTCCATGGTTAAGGGCAAACGGGAGCGTTTATTGAGATTTTCGACGGTTTCGGTCAAAACTGTTTTTAAAGCGGTGCTAGAGTCCTTAAATTGGCTTTGGGAGCTAAAATAAATGACGGGATCCAACCAAGCGCTGAGGTCCTGTTTAGTAAAGTAAATTTCTTGGGAAATCAGGTCAATATTCGAGATGACGTAACCGCCACTACCTTCGAGGTAAAATTCCACCCTTTCCCCTTCTAGATAGCGTTGGAACCAGACAGAACCCTGTATCGTCAGACTATCATCGAGAAAATCGGCTCTTAAACCCGATTTTAAGAGACTATTGCGACTTAAGCGCAAGTCGTGGGGACGTTTGACAACCTCGCGGATAGGTTCGTATTTGTCCAGATACCAAGCTTTCAGGGCAATGATGGCCATAGGTGTGGCGATTAAAGACACTCACCCATTCTAGCAGTAAGCACCGATATCCTCTCCACATTCATCGGCTAGGTAAGAAAGAGCGCGAAATCTTAACATCATTAGGTTTTCGTAGAGGGGATTTAGCTTGCAAAGGGGCGGAATCTCTAGAATTGTCCGGCTAAATAGGGTAATTTTCCGCGCAAAGGGACATTGAGCCGGAATTAGACGACAAATCCGATGAGCCAGTGCAGGTGTATTAATTTCTAGGCGGTCAATTCGTTGCCGCAGGGGTTGCCATAAATCCCATTTTGGTTGCGGTGACGGGTTTTTCCGATTGCCTTTCGACCAAGGGGCGATCCAATTAGAGACAATTATTTTATTTGTGGTATAATCTGATACATCAGCATCGGCCATAGTCTTACCTTCTATTGATTGACTCATAAGGTTCTATCTGAGATTACGACAGGGCGAACAATCTTTCCCGAAAATCCTCTGGGACGTTCGGACATTTGACCGCTTTAACGATAACATCTCTGGGATAAAATTACTCGTTAAGACTACACAGTAACGCTGGGGCTGCGGAGAGGAAATTTGAACTTTTGTACTAATTCCCGATCTCCGAGTTATCACCTGAAAGCTAATAGGCAACAGACGACAATAAGATAACGTCACGAGTGAGTTTAACTAGATTAATCTCTAAGCTTCGCCCAAAGATATTGGCTCTGATTAGAGCTATTTCTAGGTTAGCAAAAACTCAGGTTTTTTCACGTCAGCATAGTACACTTTTTCTGGGTATAAAATATCACCCAGTTTTTGTCAAAGATACGCAATCCAAGCTGTGGGGTGTGGGGTGTGGGGTGTAGGGTGTGGGGTGTAGGGTGTGGGAATTATGAATTATGAATTGGAAATTGGGGAGTTTTTTGCTGTGAATAGTAAACTGTGAACTGATAACGGATAACTGATTACTGATAACTGATAACTGATAACTGATAACTGATTACTGATTACTGATTTACATTCTTTCCAAAACGGGGATACCCAAGAGATATAAGCCTAATTTGAGGGTTCTTGCCGTTAAATCACACAAAACTAAACGAGAGGTTTTAATCGGTTCTGCTGCTTTCAGAACGGGACAATTCTCGTAGAAACGATTATACTTTTTACTGAGTTCATAAAGATAATCACATAAACGATTGGGTAATAAATCCTCTTCCACGGCACTAATTACTTCCGGCAGTTGCAGTAATTGTTTAGCCAAAATTAATTCGCTTTCATCCTTGAGAATTAGCGGTGAATTGGCACTTAAATCCTGAAAATTAATACCACCTTCGCGACTGATACTCTGGACCCTAGCGTAAGCGTACAGCATATAGGGGGCGGTGTTGCCTTGCAGATTGAGCATTTTGTCGTAACTGAAAACGTAGTTACTATTGCGATTTTGGCTGAGATCGGCGTATTTAACGGCACTTAAACCGACAGTTTCGGCAGTCTTAGCGATAAAATCGCCGGTTTCTTCTCTTTCCTCGCTTGCCAGTCTTTTTTCTAAGTCAGCTAGGGAACAGGCGATCGCTTGATCGAGTAGTTCTTGTAATTTTACCGTCTCCCCGGAACGAGTTTTTAATTTTTTACCATCTTCCCCTAAAACTAATCCAAAAGCGACGTGAACCACTGCCACATTATCGGGTAAAAATCCCGCTTTTTTAGCCACCTGAAATACTTGGGCAAAATGGTTAGCTTGTCCAGCATCGGTGACATAAATTATTCTTGCGGCTTTATCTTGACGCACTCGATAACAAATTGCCGCTAAATCGGTGGTGGCGTAATTATAACCGCCGTCGGATTTCTTGACAATTAGGGGTAAAGGATCGCCCTCTTTGTTGGTAAAACCATCGAGAAAGACGCATAAAGCACCGTTGTCTTCTGTTAGCAATCCCTGTTGATCTAATTCTCTGATTACCGCTTCCAGGTAGGGATTATAAAAAGATTCCCCCCTTTCGGTCAGTTTTATATCGAGAATATCATAGATTTTCTGAAATTCCCGTCGTGATTGTTGACAAAGTAACTGCCATGCTTGACGACTTTGAGGATCACCCGACTGTAATTTTACTACGGCTTGACGGGCAGTTTCTTTAAAGTTTTCGTCTTCATCAAAACGAATTTTGGCCTTTTTATAAAAGCTAACTAAATCCCCTAAATCGAGAGCATCTGCTTGGGTTAAAGCGCTAGGATAAGCTTCTTGTAGATAGGTGATTAACATCCCGAATTGAGTACCCCAATCCCCGACGTGATTAAGACGAATTACTTGATGATGACGAAATTCCAAAATCCGAGCAATACAATCACCGATTATAGTCGATCGCAAGTGACCGACGTGCATTTCTTTGGCAATATTGGGACTGGAAAAATCGACAATAATTTTTTGACTGGGGTTAGCGGTGGCAACTCCTAAACGGTTGTCAGTAATTAGGTCTTTTAATTGGGTTTCTAGATAACTGGGTTTAAGGGTAAGATTAATAAAACCGGGTCCGGCAATTTCGGGGGTTTGACAGAGATCATCTATCTCTAGATTTTTTAGTAAAGTCGCCGCCACTTCCCGCGGTTTTTGTTTTAATTCTTTGGCTAAAGAGAGGGAAATATTACATTGATAATCGCCAAAACGGGGGTTACTAGCGGCCACAATTAGAGGATCGGTATCAGCGAAGTTTTCCCCAAAGGATTTAACTAGGGATTGGGAAAAACGCTCTTTTATTTGTTGGATAATGGCAGTCATAGAGAGAATTTAGCAGTTAGGGATTAGACAAAAATCGGGAAGGAATCGGTTAGCTTCTTGGCAGTAACCCGATTATGGGTCGAATTAGCTACTGAAGATGGCGATTGATGGTATTCTTTCAAGATTTTTTTGATGATCTTTTGTGGTGTATTCATTATAGTTTCGAGCCAACGAGATTAACACTCCAGACAACTCAGGTTATTGACCATCTTACCTGATCATAATCTGAAGGCGAATCCAATGCAGCTGGCTGCTGGGAAACATTTGCTTTAATATAGTAAGTAAGCTTTACCAATAGTACAACCATGTTAGCCAGTTATATTGATCAAGCGATGGCATTGGCTCAATACGAAATCATCGAAGAAGATGGCACTTATTGGGGTGAAATTCCACCCCTTCAGGGAGTTTGGGCAAATCACGCCAATCTAGAAGATTGCCGGCAAGAATTGCGCGAAGCTTTAAGCGATTGGATTGCTTTGCGTCTGTGTTTAGGTTTGCCAATTCCATTGTTAGCAGGAATAGATCTTAATCTCCTTCCTCAACCCATGTCTTCAATTTAAGATATGCCTAAATTAACCGCCATATCATGGCTTAATCTAGTTCAAAGATTACGAGAACTTGGGTTTGACGGTCCCTACGCTGGGGGTAAACACCCTCAAATGCGTCGCGATAATTTAACGATAATTATCCCCAATCCTCATCAAGGTGAAATAGGGGTAGGACTGTTAAAACGCATTCTCAATCAAGGGGGTATTACCAGGGAAGAATGGCTGGGAGAATAGCAGGGAAAACACCGTATTTAACCTACTCCTTAACCAATAAAACCACGGCATAAACTGCGATACCTTCTTCTCGTCCTACCGGTCCCAATTGTTCGTTAGTAGTGGCTTTAATTCCCACCTGTTCCGGATTAATTTTGAGAGTTGCTGCTAACTTGGCTCGCATCGCAATAAGGTGGGATTTCATTTTCGGTTTTTCGGCGACAATTACCGAATCAATATTATTAATCTGCCAACCTTTATCGATAATTAATTGATTAACTTGTTCTAATAATTTTAAACTATTCGCCCCTTGCCATTGCGGGTCTGTGGGGGGAAAATAATGACCGATATCGCCTAAACTAAGCGCCCCCAGCATGGCATCCATAATAGCGTGGGTTAAGACATCGGCATCACTATGACCCAATAACCCGACAGTATGGGCAATTTCTACTCCTCCTAAAATTAAAGGTCTTCCTGTTACCAATCGGTGGATATCGTAGCCGTTACCAATACGAATATTCATAGAGCAGTCTCCTTGAAGTTATATTAATTATCTTATCGCAAAAGGGAACAAGTTAGGGAAATCTTTTCCCTAACTTGTCCTTATTAGTTAATTAGCTAGGAAGGATGAACTATTCTGCTGAAGTTTTTCCCAATACAATGAAAGCTTATACTAAATTGATTTTTGATAGTATCATTAACTGCCAATCCAACTTTAAAAACCCACTTCCCACTTGCCACTCTATACTTGTTAAATAAGATTTAGTATAACTCGATCGCTGTTAAAATTGCGGTAGAATCAGGAGAGGGTTGGGTTTCATGCTTCAAACCAACCTACGTTCTTTTTCAATAAGATTTATAGCGTTTTTCAGTCTGCTGAGGTACAAAAGTTATGGGTTTTAGGCACTCATGCAAAAGGGAAGAAAAATAGGTGTACCTCACTAGCTTCGGAAACGCTATAGTTAAACACCGAATTTTGAACAATTATGCAACAATTTATTCAACAGTTAAAAATCGATTTATCCTTGACAGTGATCTAGCAGTTTCATCATTTACTTTCCTAAATATCCTTAGCTAATCATCGCCAATAAACCTTGATAAAAAATCTGAAAACTAGGAGAACAATTATGAGCAGGAGTCATAAATTGAGAAATTTCTCGGGCTGCTTTCACTTTTTCTAAACCTCCTCGATGATACCCAGCTTTTTGAAGTATCTTTTCTAAGTTTTCCCAAGTTCCCCCCGTAATTTCATCGGGTTTTCTGTATTTTGCTTGCTGTCCCACATTAGTAGAAACTTTGGGATAGGCTGAGACTATAGCCTGAATATCACCAAAAAACCAAGCTTCTAGTTCTTCTATAGCAATTCTATTTAACACCTGAAATGTTTTTTTATCTTCACTAATCGTTTTGGTGATCAGTCCTGTTTGTTGGGCAATATTTTCTAACTTTTCTTTGAGCATTTGACAATCTTCATTGTCTCTATCTACAAGAATAATGATTCGATAATCATCGGGTATCCAGCATTGATAGCCTTTTAATCGCTCCGGTAGTTTTTTGATTAAATCGGATTTACCTCGAAAGGCATGAATTTTATAGGTGACATTCTCAAATAATATTTTAGGTAAAATTTGATTTAAACATTCTTGGGTAGAAAATTCTTCAACTAAAAATTCAAGATGCACTTTTTTCCTCCTTTGCTATTAAACTTAAATGCTAGGATTCCCCACATCAAAATAGTCCTCCATCCATAATTGACCCAACAAAGCACCATTTTGAATAAATTCCTTAACTCCTTGCATTGCTGAAGTACGTTTAGCTTGAGTAAAACCATTTTCATCTCGATAAAGTACCCAAACCTCCTCTGGTTTCAAACCATCTACAAAAAAGGGAGAATGAGTTGTTACCATTAATTGTGTACTTGCGGTCGCTGCCCGACATTCTTCTGCTAATTCAGGTAATAAACGGGGATGAAGATGATTTTCTGGTTCTTCTATTCCCAGTAATTGCGGAGGGCTTGGATCATATAATATAGTTAAATAAGCTAACATTTTTAAAGTGCCATCGGAGGCAAATTTGGCAAGAATTGGCTCTTGAAAAGGTGCGTCTTTAATTTGAAGTAAAAGCTGTCCATTCGGCATAATAGATGCTTCGACTTTTTCTAATCTAGGAATTCGACGAGAAAGGGTTTGTAAAATAGATTCTAATCGTTGAGGATGATCTTCTTTTAAATATTGAATAACATTAGGTAAATTGTCACCAGTTGGCGATAATCTTTCTTGCGCTCCTGCTTCTGGTTGAGTGCGAGTATTATCTGCGGTTAAGTAGGAAAGATACCAACTTGTGATAAAACGACGCAAAGCACTAACCCGGGGATGTTTGGCCAATTGTCCGAGGGTACTAACAGCTAAAAATTCCGGGGAGTCTAATCGTTCAGAAATTCGTTCATCTTCTTCTTGGGGATTTTCTCCACTAATCACTATTCCTTCCCCTTCTTTAAAGTCTAAAAAGCGATAAGGTTTGCCCCTCGCTCCTTGTCTCCACTGTAACCATTCTTCGGCAACATAAGGGCGATTGTTAGCTTCATTAATAGCCAAATGATAGGTAATTAAAGGTGATGCCAATTTTTCTCGATATTTTAATTCGATAATGATGTAACCTTCTTGTCCTCTGGTTCTTAATTCTTTAAATCTTCCCCGTCTGTCCCAAGCTTTTTTTAAACCAACAGTAAAACATTCAGAGAGGAAAGCAAAGACATCAAATATGGTAGATTTTCCGCTCCCATTAGGACCGAGAAAAACGGTTAAAGGAGTAATGCTTTTTAATTCTAAGTCCTGTAAAGCTCGGTAATTTTGCACGCGCAGATTTTCGATTCGAGGTATAGAGTTTTTAGACATTGATTGTTGCTCTCTGCTGCTTTTAGCTCGTCTTGTCCCAGATTAGCTGTTAATTTTCCCAGTTCCCGCAAAAAACTGGTCAATTTTTAGTAATCTCGCTCTTCTGGACTGGTTATAGCAAATTAGCTCTCCTGATTCTACCGCAATTTTAACAGCGATCGAGTTATACTAAATCTTATTTAACAAGAACGTAGGTTGGGCTTCGGCCGTGAGCTTTTGCCGAACGGTTGAAGCATGAAACCCAACGCTCTCCCGATTCTGCCGCACTCCGAGTTTTTTCTTGGGGATAATCTCCTAACTTCTGACCATCTACTGTCGATTACCGCAAAGGATAGCCATTTATTCTATCAGATTGAGAAGATATTAAGTATGATAACACTTGTGATTATGTTTTTCGCTGCCTTGCTGGCAGCTGCCGATTTTACTTACCAAGTTTTGATTCATTTTCCCGTACAAATCCTCAATTTTTTGGGGTCGTTACTGTCCTATGGAGTGATTGTACTGATAATTTTTGTCCTAGTGTGGATTGTGGGTGACTGATTTCTCAGGGAAAAAAAATGAGAGAATCAGCCTTAGCCAATTCTCCCCAATTTAAGCCAACTTTTAGTTTTTACTGTTCACTAGCCACTGCTTGGGGTTGTCCTTGCGGTTGGAATTGGAACATGGAATAAACCACATTGCGACGGATATCAATCATCATTTCTAAAAACATCTCGTAGCCTTCCTGTTTATACTCAATTAGGGGGTCTTTTTGACCGTAACCGCGTAAACCAATCGACTCGCGTAAAGCTTCCATAGCTTGCAGGTGTTCGCGCCATAACATATCGATTTGTTGCAGGATAAAATAACGTTCGGCATCGCGCATTAAACCGGGACGAATACTATCCACTTGACGTTCTTTAATTTCGTAAGCTTTGCGAACTTCTTCGTGTAGGAACATCTTGATATCATTAACACTCATATCCTCGATATCTTTAGCGGTAATATCTGCCAAGAGATAGACGAATTCCTGAGATTTACTAATCAGTTTTTCTAAATCCCATTCTTCCGCCGGCAGTTCGGGATTAATATAAGCCATGACGATTTCATCCATGGTTTTTTCGGCGTATTGCAGCACCTGTTCTTTTAAGTCCATCCCCTCCAAAACCCGACGACGTTCGGCATAAATAGCGCGCCGTTGATTATTCATCACCTCGTCGTATTCAAACACCTGTTTCCGGGCATCATAATAGAAGGTTTCCACTTTTCTTTGCGCGCCTTCCAAGGAACGAGTCAACATTCCCGACTCAATGGGCATATCTTCTTCCACCCGGAAGGCATCCATTAAACCCGCCACGCGGTCGCCTCCAAAAATCCGCAATAAATTGTCTTCTAGGCTTAAAAAGAAGCGTGTAGAACCGGGGTCGCCCTGTCTGCCCGCCCGGCCTCGCAATTGGTTGTCAATACGGCGGGATTCGTGGCGTTCCGTCCCGATAACGTGCAGTCCGCCCCTTTCTACTACTTCATCGTGTTCTTTACCTGTGTAATCTTCATAACTTTTGCGAATTAATTTATAGACTTCGCGTAACTTTTGAATAACCGGGTCATCCGTGGGGGCTTTTTCGGCCGCGATGGCGATTTTTTCTTCTACTTCTAATTCGGGTAAACTTTGAGTTCCGTGGGTATCAACGGCAAATTTAACCGCTTCTTTCAGGGCATTTTCTACCTCTTTCGGTAACTCGGTGGGAAAAATTTCCGCCGAGGCGCGCCAGTTTTTTTTCTTCTTACCTGGGGCGAATCCTTGCGGGCGATTGCGTTCTCCTAAACTGGGTAAACTAAAGGCCAAATTGTCATCTTCGGGCATAACTAATTTCGGCATTAAATACTCGCGAATTTTCAATCGGGCCATATAGTCGGAGTTACCACCGAGGATGATATCGGTTCCCCGTCCCGCCATGTTCGTGGCAATGGTTACGGCCCCGGCCCGGCCTGCTTGGGCGACGATTTCCGATTCCCTTTCCACGTTTTCCGGACGAGCATTAAGTAAGTTATGGGGAATCTTTCTTTCCTGTAATAAAAGCGAAAGCACTTCCGATTTTTCCACACTGGTAGTACCGACTAAAACCGGGCGACCCTGTTCGTGCATTTGTTGACATTCTTCAGCGACGGCGTTCCATTTTGCCTGTTCATTTTTATAGACCACATCGGCTAAATCTTGCCGACGAGAAACGCGGTTAGTGGGAATAATTGTTACTTGCAGGTTATAGACTTTTTCTAGTTCCGTTTCTTCGGTTTTGGCCGTCCCGGTCATGCCGGATAATTTCGGATAGAGTAGGAAAAAGTTTTGATAGGTAATCGTGGCTAAGGTTTGGGTTTCCTGTTGAATTTCTACCCCTTCCTTAGCCTCCACTGCCTGATGCAAACCATCGCCCCAACGTCGCCCCGGTAATACCCGTCCCGTGAACTCATCAACGATAACAATTTCACCACTGCGAACGATATAGTTAACGTCTTTTTTCTGGAGTTCTTTGGCACGAATAGCGTTAGAAATATAGTGCGCCCAGGGATTTTCTTGGTCGTATAAATCGGTAACTCCTAATAGTTCTTCCGCTCTTTTAAAGCCTTCATCGGTCATTAAAACGTTACGGTCTTTTTCGTTAACTTCGTAGTCTCCCGGTCCGTCTTCTACTTTTTGGCGCACTAATTGCTTGGCGATTTCGGCGGCGAGAATATATTTTTCTGTGGGCCGATCGATCGCTCCTGATATAATTAATGGGGTTCTGGCTTCATCGATAAGAATGGAGTCCACTTCGTCGATAACGCAGTAGTTAAAGGGTCTTTGGACAACTTCCCCCATCACTGTAGCCATGTTATCGCGCAGATAATCGAAGCCGAGTTCGCTGTTAGTGGTGTAGGTGATGTCACAGGCATAATTTTTCTTTCTTTCTTCTGGACTCATGCCGGCTTGAATTAGTCCCACACTTAACCCTAAAAAGCGATGTACCTGCCCCATCCATTCCGCGTCACGACGGGCGAGATAATCGTTGACGGTGACGACGTGAACCCCTTTTCCGGTCAATCCATTCAAATAAGCGGGGAGAGTGGCAACCAGGGTTTTTCCTTCCCCGGTTTTCATCTCGGCGATTTGTCCTTTGTGCAGTACCATTCCCCCCAATAACTGCACGTCAAAGTGACGCATCCCTAAGACTCGGATTCCCGCTTCCCGGACAATGGCGAAAGCTTCGGGGAGGATTTCCTCGAGAATCTCCTCTCTTTCGTCATAATTTCTCGCTTTGTCTAATCTTTCCTTAAATTCGCTGGTTTTGCCCCTTAATTCCTCATCGGATAGGTTTTTAATGTCTTCTTCCAGCAGGTTGATTTCGGTGACGAGGGGCTGAAATTTTTTAATTTTGCGGGCGTTGGGATCTCCGAGTAGGGCTTTTAACATAGCAGTTTTTATTCTCTCGCTTCGATTGGCTCTTGGTCTGTGGTGTTAACAATTGTATCACTCTCGTTGGGAGTAGAGAGTCATTTATCGGTGAACAGGGACGGCGTTGTCAGATTCAGAAGAGGAAAGATGCAATGCTCCCAACTGATTCGGAGCATCTTTCAATTTGACAACGCCGATTGTAGGGCTAATTCATGAATTAGCCCTACGCCGATTGTAGGGCTAATTCCACTGCTAAATCGAGCGACTCTTGTTCCCCACTTAAGCCCAACTATCGGCACTATTCGTTCATTAAACACTAATTG
>NZ_JAPZQM010000510.1:0-1454 GCF_027530565.1 Microcystis sp. LE19-10.1B
GGGCTTTTATGAGTGATGTACGGTTATGGATGCCAAGATATCGCTTTTATACTTATCCTGATGTCATGGTGATTAAAGACAAACCATTATATGAAGGAAAAGGCACAAACACTGTAACTAATGCGTTAATCATTGTCGAGGGTTTATCGAAATCAACTAGAGATTATGACCGTACTGATAAGTTTAAGTTTTATCGCTCAATTCCTGAGTTTAAAGAATATATTTTGATTGATCAATACCGTTATTATGTTGAGCAGTTTTATCAACAAAATAATGGGGAGTGGTTGTTTAAAGCCTCTGAATCAGACAAAGATGCTTTAAGGTTTCATTCTGTGGATTTTCAAATGTCATTGCTGGATATTTATCAACGCATTGATTTTAATTTAAGTGAAGAATAATGGTTCTTTGGTTTGTCTTATGCAACGGACAGGATTATAAGAGATGAAACCCTTATAGAGAAAAACATTTGGTGATTTTTGTCAATTGTTTCTGATCTAGAGCGAACTAATTAATTAAATCTCTTGCCAGATAAGGATTTAGTTGATCTATGCAACCCCATTGAAATACCAAGTAACGAAGAACCATATATCTTAGCGAATTTTTCAAGCTAGGGCTTGCTACCTTGTAACCTGATATGGGAATTGATGACGCTCGGCGATTTGCGCCTGGAGAGGTAATACTTCTCCCTCTACATTTATGCTACCCCAGGAGAGTCCTCCCATAGAATCAATACTAATGGCTACTTGACAACCACCTCCTGAACGGTTACGATTAACATTTATGCAAAAATTAAGGTGAGGATAAAATGTCAATAAAAATCACAGAAATACAAGCCTCCGATGGCGCAAAAATTTATATGCAGTACGAAGAAGGTGATAGGGAGCAATTGCAAGCAGTAGGATTTTTCGAGGATATAGAAGAAAGAACAAAAAATTTTCAAGCAGGAGTTACTAATATTGTTAATGAATATGCACAATTGTTATTAACTTCGATAAAACAGGGAGTTTCCCAAGCCAATCCACCCAGTAAGGTTACTTTAGAATTTGGGTTACAAGTTGGGGGCGAAACGGGGATTCCTTTGGTGACAAAAGGTTCAGCACAAGCTAATATTAAAGTTGCTATTGAATGGCAATTTAACCAAGATAAGGGAGGTTAGTATGCAAGTTCAAATCGAAAAACGCTATTACACGCCTGAAGAATATTGTCAGCTAGAAGAAATAGCAGAATACAAAAATGAATATCTAGATGGAGAAATTACTCCAATGGTAGGAGCAACTACTAATCATAATCTGATTGCTTTAAATTTCTGTAGGAATTTTCCGACTAAGATTAACAATCAAGATTATTGGGCTTTTATGAGTGATGTACGGTTATGGATGCCAAGATATCGCTTTTATACTTATCCTGATGTCATGGTGATTAAAGACAAACCATTATATGAAGGAAAAGGCACA
>NZ_JAPZQM010000472.1:0-8762 GCF_027530565.1 Microcystis sp. LE19-10.1B
GGGGGTCAATTACCTAATTTTCAGGGAAAAAGTCCCTGAATTTCCCCCTGATCACTCCCATATCTGGTACTTTTTGAGGGGAAAAAAGTCCAAAAGTCTTATCCAACAAGGTTTTTAGATTTATTCAGCAAGCCTTAATTATCTTATAGCCTCTGGAATTTTAGGGAGATGGGGAAGTGGGGTAGATAGGGAAGTGGGGAAGTGGGGTGTGGGGTGTGGGGAAGTGGGGAAGTGGGGAAGTGGGGAAGTGGGGTAGATAGGGAAGTGGGGAAGCTGTCTCATCACCCTATCACCCCAAAACCCTATCACCCCAAAACCCTATCTCCTGTCTCCTATCTCCTGTCTCCTGTCTCGGAGTCTCCTGTCTCGGAGTCTCCTGTCTCCCGACTCCTGAATACTGACTCGATTCTGGCTGCTATAGTAGAAAAGCACCCATTGCTGACGATATCTGAGGTAGATTGCCGTGACTATTGCTTTAGACCAACTGCTCACCCCCGACATTTTTCGACCGGCGCGTTATTTGGGCAACGAGTTAGGTGCTAAACATAAAGAATGGGCAAGTGCTGTGGTTCGTTGGGTGTTAACCTATCCGGAAGTGTACGAAGTGGGGGCATCTAACCTCGGCCATATTATCCTCTACAATATCCTCAATGCTCAACCCCGCCAACTCTGCGATCGCACTTATTTACCCGCACCGGATTTAGCCCAAAAACTCAAACAGACAAAAACCCCCCTATTTGCCCTAGAATCCCGTCGTTGCCTCACCGATTTTGATATTCTGGGTTTTAGTCTCAGTTATGAGCTAGGAGCCACCAATATTTTAGAAATGCTCGACCTAGCGGCAATTCCCTTGACTTGGAGAGCAAGAGACTCAGGTAACTATCCGCTAATTTTTGCCGGGGGACAAACTGCCACCTCTAACCCCGAACCCTACGCCGACTTTTTTGATTTTATCGCCCTCGGTGATGGCGAAGAATTATTGCCAGAAATCGGTTTAATTTTAGAAGAAGGTAAACTAGCTAATCTAAGCAAAGAAGAACTATTACTAGATTTAGCCCAAATTCCGGGGGTATATGTCCCCCGTTTCTACGATGTCACCCCAATCGGTGCAGTTATCCCCAATCGTGACGATGTACCGCAAAGAATTTTACGCCGGGTAGCTACTCCTATCCCAGCCTATTCTATCGGTTTAGTTCCCTTCGTGGAAACGGTTCACGATCGCCTGGTGGTGGAAATTCGTCGCGGTTGCACTCGGGGATGTCGTTTTTGTCAACCGGGGATGTTAACCCGTCCTGCGCGGGATGTGCAACCAGAAGCAGTCATCGAATCGATTGAAAAAGGAATGCGAGCGACGGGATATAACGAATTTTCCTTATTATCTCTCAGTTGCTCCGATTATCTAGCTCTACCTGCCGTGGGTATGGAGATTAAAAACCGTCTCCAGAATGAGAATATATCTCTATCCTTACCCAGTCAAAGAGTCGATCGCTTTGACGAAAATATTGCTAACATAATTGGGGGCAATCGTCAATCGGGTTTGACCTTTGCACCGGAAGCGGGAACCCAACGAATGCGCGATGTGATTAACAAAGGGTTAACCAACGAAGAACTACTCAGAGGGATAAAAACTGCTGTCGAACAGGGTTGGGATAAGGTCAAACTCTATTTTATGATCGGTTTGCCAGGGGAAACCGATGTGGATGTCATCGGTATCGCGGAAACCCTGCGTTGGTTGCGTCGGGAATGTCGTTTACCGAAGCGGAAACCCCTCGATTTTACCCTAACTATCTCGAATTTTACCCCTAAACCCCATACCCCCTTCCAGTGGCATTCCGTCTCGACGGCCGAATTTATCCGCAAACAGGAGTTATTAAGACAGGAATTCCAAGGCATGAGAGGGGTAAAAGTCAATTATACCGATGTCCGCATCTCGGCTATGGAAGATTTTATCGGTCGCGGTGACAGAAGTTTAGGGAAAGTGGTACTGCGCGCTTGGCAATTGGGAGCCGGGATGGATGCTTGGTGGGATAATACGGAAAAAGCCTATCAAGCATGGTCACAGGCGATCGAAGAATCCGGTTTAACTTGGAAATATCGTCAGATAGAACAGGGAGAATGGCATATTTTTGCCGATGCAGACAAAGATATTTTAGAGCGTCCTCTGCCCTGGGATCATCTGGATACCGGTATCGATAAAAAATGGCTACAGGAGGACTTAAAACGCGCCCTAGACGCGGCAACAGTCCCCGATTGTTCTTTTGAGGGTTGTTCCCATTGTGGCGTTTGTAGCCTCGATTTTGGTCATAATATCGTCATTGAAGCGCCCCCGATTCCCGCTTTTGCTGGACATTTTCAACCCAATCAAGAACGCGCCCAAAGAATTCGGGTTTGGTTTGGCAAAATTGGCGAAATGGCCTTAGTTAGCCACTTGGATCTGGTGCGTTTATTTGATCGCGTCGTCCGTCGCGCTGCTATTCCCATTTCCTTTACCGGTGGATTTCACCCTGGTCCGCGCATTTCGATCGCCAATGCTTTATCCTTGGGAGCAACCAGTAGCGGTGAGATTGTCGATTTTGAATTGACAAAAGTGATGGATTTAGAGAGGTTTAAACAGCAATTAAGCGCACAATTGCCCGCAGATTTACCAGTGTATCAGGTGGAAGAAATTCCCTTAAATGCTCCCGCTGCCACCCGTTTGTTAGAAAAAGCTGCGTATTTGCTCACTTTTAACAGTGAGGGAATTGACTGCCAACAATGGCAAAATTGGATCGAGGCGATTAAACAAGCAACGGTGATGGAACGGGAAAAAACCACCAAATCCGGCAAAAAAGTCACGATTAATCTGCGAGAACAATTATATGAATTAGAGTTAAAAACTGTTGACAAACAAGCCGTTTTGTGCTATGTGGGCAGTTGTCGCAATGATGGCACTTTACTACAGCCCGATCATATCGTCGAGATGTTAGAAAGGGTTTCTGGCCAAGAACTTTCGCTGCTGAATTTTCATCGTCAGCGCTTGATTTTAGGCGCTTAACCATCGTCAACTGTTCCCTTTATACTAAACTAAGTAGGGTTGGCTGAATAAATCTAAAAACCTTGTTGGGTAAGACTTTTAGACTTTTTGTCAATCAAAAAGTACCAGATCTGGGAGTGATCGGGGGGAAAATTACTGGACTTTTTCCCTGAAAATTAGGTAATTGACCCCCTCAAAATCGCTAAAACCCTACACCCCACACCCCACACCCTGTCCCCACGAAAAACTTTTTCAGCAGACCCTACTTAAGAGAGTCAGCTAATCTTGATCGACTAATTCTAAGGAATCATCAATCAAAGCTGGCCGATAATTTTGAACAACCATCGGTAAAAAAGCCCCTCTTAAACCCTTTTTTATTCTCTCGGCCGTTTGATCAAAAACCACAAATAAAGGATGAATTGTTTCTGCACCTTCACTAAACATATGTTGTTCTCTGGGGGGCATTAACCATTCATATTCTTTATCTAAACATATTTGGGTTTCGCGCCAGCGTTTCAACAAATCAGAAAAATCTTCCCCCGGACGATGGATAAAAATCAGGATTTCTGAACCTAATTTAATTTTCCATTCCGGATCACACATCAGAATCGCCAAATCACAAGCTAATTGTACCGTCTTTCTAGATTCAAGGGCAGAAGATGGACGAATTCTGACCAAGGGCAAGGGAATAGTAATTAAACTCTCTTCAGGACGACGCATACTAGGAATTAACTCTAAATAGGGGCGATATTGTCGCAATAATTCGATCGCCCCCTCACGACAGCTATATTCCGCTAATAAAGTTTCGTAAGACACAGATTCACCTAATCAAATAAAAGGAGATGAAAATTCAAATCTTGCTGATTTCCAGCTACCGGCAATAGTCACTGATCACTGATCACTGCTCAACTTATCCCAACGCATCGAAGATTTTAAACATGGGCAAGTACATAGACAAAAGAATAATTCCCACCATCCCCGCAACACCAACCATCATCAAGGGTTCAATGATACTGGTTAAAGCTTTAACGGCCTGTTCCACCTCATCTTCGTAGAAATCCGCCACTTTCATCATCATGGCATCTAATTCTCCCGTTTCCTCCCCAATACTAATCATTTGAATTGCCAAAGGTGGGAAAACATTGGCTTTTTGTAGGGCCAAACTCATCATTCCCCCCTGCTGAATTTCCGCCTTGGCACCGGCGATCGCATTGGCAATTACCTGATTACCCACCGTATTACAAACGATGTCGAGGGAACTTAAAATTGGGACACCAGAACGCGTCAGAGTCCCAAAAACCCGGCAAAATCTAGCCACAGCCGACTTTTCATTCAAATCACCAAAAAGAGGCATTTTAAGGAAAAAATGGTCAATTTGCAGACGACCCATCGGGGTTTTGTAATAGCGACGCAGTAAAAAAACCGTGGCAACAATGGTGACAATCGGAATTAAAATCAACCAACTACGCATCACACCACTTAAAAAGAGCATAAATTGCGTTAAAGCCGGTAGTTCCACCTTTAAATCGGTGAAAATTTTCGCAAAGACGGGAATTAAAAAGATCGTCATCCCGAAAAACACAACTACCGCCAAAATTCCCACCGCTACTGGATAAGTCATCGCTGATTTAATCTGGTTTTTCAAGCGGGCCATATCTTCCAAAAGTTTCGAGAGACGGTTCAGCACTTCATCGAGTACCCCCCCCGTCTCTCCAGCTTCGATCATACTGACATAAAGTTCATCAAAACATTCGGGATGTTTGGCCATCGCTTCCGATAACGGAGTCCCTTGCTGTACCTCAGCACTAATCGCTTGTAGGGCTTTTTTCATCTTGGGATTACCGCATTGATCCCCCAAAACTCCCAAACATCTCACAATCGCCACACCAGCATTAATCATTACCGAAAATTGACGGGAAAAAACCGCTTTATCTTTGATGGAAATGCTGGCAAACATCAACTGTAAACCGGAAAGATCGATCTCTCCCCCCACTTTTTTGACTTTACCGACGGCGGCATATTTCGCCTTCAGCATCGTCCGGGCCTGTTCGGGAGACATAGCTTCAACTTTCTCTTGGAAAACTTTTCCAGAGCCGCTTTTAACTTGTGCGACAAAAGTAGGCATAGAACAAATCAGTTATCAGTTATCAGTTATCAGTTATCAGTTATCAGTTATCAGTTATCAGTTCACTGTTTACAGCAAAAAACTTCCCACTCTCCTATACCTTTTAAACAGGATTTAGGATTAAATCCGGGCTTTAGCGTTAGCGCTGGCCCCGGCGATAAGACGTTGTAATTCATCGGGTTTACCGCTTTTAGAAATGGCCTCTTCCAAAGAGACAACACCCCTAACAACTAAATTAGCTAATCCCTGTTCCATGGTTTGCATTCCTAACTTCATTCCCGTTTGAATTGCTGAATAGACTTGGGGGGCTTTTCCTTCCCGAATTAGATTAGCGATCGCTGGAGTTACCACCATGATTTCCTGTACCATTGCCCGACCAAATTCCCCCGGTTTAGGATTTTTTTTCTTGACTAGGTTTTGACTAAAAACTGCTAGTAAAGAATTGGATAACATGGCGCGAATTTGTGCCTGTTGGTTAGCAGGAAAAACGTCAATAATCCGATCCACTGTTCCCGCTGCCGAGCTAGTGTGTAGGGTTCCGAAGACTAAGTGACCAGTTTCTGCCGCCGTGATTGCCAAACTAATTGTTTCTAAATCCCGCATTTCTCCCACAAGGATAATATCAGGATCTTCCCGTAAAGATGCTCTTAAAGCGTTAGCAAAACTCTTGGTATCTTCTCCTTTTTGTCGTTGGTGAAACAGACTTTTTATATTAGGAAAAACGTATTCAATTGGGTCTTCTACCGTTAAAATATGTTCAGACCTAGTCCGATTAATTAAGTCTAAAATTGCCGCTAAAGTGGTAGTTTTACCCGAACCTGTTTGGCCAGTTACGAGAATTAATCCCCGCGGTCTTTCCGATAACTCCCGTACTACTCTAGGTAAATTTAATTGTTCAAAGTTAGGAATTTTAGAGGACAAAGCCCGTAAACAAGCTGCATAAGCACCCCTTTCTTTATAAACATTGACCCTAAATCTTGCTAATCCTTTCACCCCGTAGGAACAGTCTAATTCCCAATTCTGCTCTAACTCTTTTCTTTGGGTATTATTGAGCATACTAAAAATCAATTTCTGACAATCTTGCGGGGTTAAAGATTCTTCATTAATCGGGGACAGTTTGCCACTAATGCGAAAATAGACCGGCGCCCCAGACTGAATGTGCATATCGGAACCGCCCATCTCGACCAATTGTTCCATTAAATCTTCGATCATTAATTCCATAAGTTAAACCCCATCTCTAAGGTAAAATCAGTGAACAGTAACCAGTGAAAAGACATTGGGAAAGTGCTATTTAAGACTACTCACTTAATACTCCTTACTTAAAACTCAAATCTCATAACTGATAACTGAAAAACTGTCTTAATCACTAAATCGCGGTGTCATACAATAGGGACAATCGAGCCATTCTGGTTGTAGTTCGGCGCGACAACCACGACAGATTAAACCGCTTTTCCGTTTGGCTTTTAGTTCCGCTTCCAGACCGGAATCGGTAAATGTCACCCGTTCCACTTCTTCGAGGGTGGTGTAACCCTCGCGCACCAGATTTAAACTATAGGCTAGGAGTGTCACCATGCCCTCATCGACGGCCGTCTCCTTAATGCGATCGGTGGTTGCCCCTTGGTTAATTAACTGCTGTAGTCGTTCACTATTCTGCATTACCTCATAGACACCAATGCGACCTTTATAACCGCTGCCGCTACACTTAAGGCAGAGATTGCCCTGTTTTCGCGCCTGTTGAATTTCCTCAAGGGTGAGGGTATTAGCCTTATAAAAGGTCACTTCCCGTTCATTGGCGGCGGAAAGACCAAAACGGGCTAATTCCTCTTGACTGGGGTGATAGGCGACTCGACACTGGCTACAGACGCGCCGCACGAGACGCTGGGCCAAGACTCCCAAGAGAGAACCAGAAATCATAAACGGTTCAACCCCCATCTCATCGAGACGAGCGATCGCACCTGCGGCATCGTTGGTGTGTAGGGTAGTTAGGACCAAGTGACCGGTTAGGGCGGCCTCGATCGCTGTTTTGGCCGTTTCCTTGTCCCTAGTTTCTCCCACCAGAATCACATCCGGGTCTTGTCGCATGAATGCCCGCAGAATCGAGGCGAAATCCATGCCTTTTTCGCGAATTACCTGCACCTGGGTGATGCCTGGTAGAGAATATTCGATCGGATCTTCGGCCGTACTAATATTGACCCCGGGGTGATTTCTTTCCGCTAACACCGAGTATAGAGTGGTGGATTTCCCCGAACCGGTCGGGCCTGTCACCAGCAACAGACCAAAGGGACGACTGGCCATGTCTCGGACGATTTGCAGGGTCTTTTGATCGGTGATCAGTTTATCTAAACCCAACTGGGTGGCCGAGTTATCGAGAATCCGTAAACAGACTTTTTCCCCGTAGCGACTGGGCAGGGTATTAACCCGAAAATCCACTTTCCGCCCTTGATACATCCGCCGAATTTTACCATCTTGGGGAAGACGACGTTCGGCGATATCGAGCTCGGCCATGATTTTAAGACGGGCTGTAACCGCCGGGGTAATTCTTTTCGGCAGTGGCTCAAAAGCTTGATGAAGAACTCCATCTTTGCGAAAGCGAATTTTCAGGAATTCTTCTTGGGGTTCGATGTGAATATCGGAAGTCCCTTCCTGTAGGGCTTTAGCTATAATTTTATTGACGAGGTTGATGACGGGAGCTTGATTAGCTTCCCCTTCTCCGAGATCATCGGCCACTTCATCGTTAGCCGCACCAGAGGCCACCTCAATATTGCTGACAATACCAGTGAGATCCGAGAGTTTTTCTAGTTCTTTTTCTTTTTGCAGTCGGGCTTTTTCCTGTTCTAATTCCGATTGAGCCGAGTGGAATTTTTCCAGTAATCTTTCATAATCTTCGCTAGTAATCACCAAACGCTGTAAACCTAACTCCCTGGGGCGGAGAATACGATTAATATCGTCGGAAGCCTCGAGGTTGTCGGGATCGACCATGGCTATCAAAATCGCAGCCGGCTCTCCTTCGATCTTTCGCAGGGGGATGAGACGATAGCGACGACAAAGATCGATCGGAATCAAAGAATCGATCAATCGGGCTATTTCCAGTCCATCCACATCGCTTAATTCGGGGTCGATCGATTCGACTCCGTAGAGAATTTTTAATTCAAATAACTGATTTTTCTTGTACTGTCGCTGCAAATCCGGGGGCAAAGGGCGCCCAGTTAGTTGTTGTAATATTTCTACTAGCGATCGTCCCGATTTCCGTGTTTCCACTAGGGCTTGTTGCATTTGGTCGGCACCGATATATCCCGACTGCACCAACTTGTTACCAAAGGGGGAAAAGTAATTGCGTAGGGCAACGGCACGGGTTTTCTTGGAAGAAAATGTCATAGACGATTCTTAAACTCTCCACTACCCTTAAATGTTCCCAATTTTACTGGTAAAATTGCATTCTAGCAAAAATTTTTCTAGATCACCGATTATCTATCGGGGTCGCTCCAGCAATTCCAAATTCAAACGGTAGTGTAGGATACAGAATTGATTTCGCTTCTGTCCCTCAAAATAGAGTGAACGAGTTGCCCATTGGGTTTTGCAGGAATGGAAGTCCAAGATTTGAGTTTTATAGGGATGCTGAGCTAC
>NZ_JAPZQM010000578.1:0-6167 GCF_027530565.1 Microcystis sp. LE19-10.1B
TCAGGGGGTCAATTACCTAATTTTCAGGGAAAAAGTCCCGGAATTTTCCCCCCAATCACTCCAAAGGTCGGCACTTTTTGAGGGAAAACAAGTCTAAAAACCCTATCCAACAAGGTTTTTAGATTTATTCAGCAAACCCTACATAAGTAGCGAAGCAATCGAGGGATAGATGGATAGGTTAGGGTGCATGGGATTTTTCCTCCTTCAAAGCGCACTCTTGAACCCACGGTAACAGTTGTCTTTACAAACAGCAATCTTTTTTAACACTTTTTCCCCAAAATCACTCGATCGGATGAACGCTCAGGGTGATCCTCGATCGGATGGAAACCCCAGGGGACTTGCAGATATAGGTATTTTAAAGAGCTTAATACCGAGGGAGATAGAAAGTCTGGCAATGGACGCGACTACTATTGGCAGTACAAGGGACTTGACATCTTCACCGCACTGAAGTAGATCTTTTGGGCAATCTCCCCTCTCCTAATCCCCAACCCCAATGAATAACCCCCCCGATAGTCCATTCAATTACACAGAGGCTTTTATTGCCCTAGGCACGAGTAATTTTGATCGCTCGGTGCAGTTTTATCGTCAACTGTTGCAACAGGAACCAAACCCCTACCTTGCCCACGTTTATGCGGAATTTAGGCTGATTAACCTTAAATTAGGTCTTTTTTGCCCTAAAGAGTCCCACAGAGACGAATTTAGCGATTCTAGGGGCAGTGGCATGAGCATTTGTTTCGAGGTGGAGAGTCTCGAAAAAGCCCTCGAGCATTGGAGCGAAATCGGCTATGGTGCTAGGGGAGAAATTAGCCAGGCTTCCCACGGTCCGGAAATCTACATCTATGATCCGGATGGTAATCGTTTAATTTTCCATCAATCCACCGCTAAAACCAATCCTTTCAGGTAGGAACCTTCCGAGTGATAGATACTGGTGGGATGGTCTGCCGGTTGGCTTAAACGTGCTAAAATTCGCACTGGGCGAGCCGATTCAATGGCGGCAGCCATGACAGCCCCCTGAAAATGTTCTTCGTTAACCACTTGGGAACAGGAAAAGGTGAAAATAATACCTTGGGGGCGAATTTTCTGGAAAGCTTGGTAATTTAATCTTTTATAAGCCATAACCGCCTGATGACGGGATTGGATACTTTTGGCAAAAGCGGGGGGATCGAGGACAATCAGATCGTAATCCTCCTGACAGTCGCGCAGGAAGTTAAAAACATCGGCGCTGTAGGATTGATGGGGAACTTCACCGAGATTATTCAGGGCGATATTTTTTTCGGTAAGATCGATCGCACCGTGGGAACTATCAACGGAATGGACTAGGGCAGCCCCCGCTTGCATAGCATAGACGGAAAAGCCGCCAGAGTAAGAAAAAGTATTTAAAACCCGTTTATTCTGACAATATTGGGCTAATATTGCTCTATTTTCCCTTTGATCGAGGAAAAATCCCGTTTTTTGTCCCTTTTCCCAATCAATAATAAAGCGATGGCCGGATTCTAACACCTCATTGCCGTTTTTTTGACCAAATAAGTATTTATTCTCAGAGATATGGGCGCTTTTCGCCAAAACTGCGGCACTTTTATCGTAAACTGCCCGTAAATTGTCAGCGTAGATAGTTTTCAGACAATCGACAATCAGATCGAGACGTTGGTATAAAGCTAGAGAATAAGCTTGAATAACCGCCGTGCCATTGTACCAATCGACGATTAAACTGGGTAAACCGTCTCCTTCCGCGTTAATTAAGCGATAACAGTTAGTTTTCGGGTTATCCACTAAACCGATTTGTTGCCGCAGCTGATAGGCATTCTGGAATTTTTCGAGAAATAATTGAGCAATATCGCTGACTTTTTGGAAAGAAAGAATTTTAACGGCAATATTGCTAGGATTATACAGTCCAGTGGCTAGATATTCGCCTCGATCGCTATAAACCTCAACGATAGCACCCTCTTTGACTTCTCCCTCCATCTCTTTAATCGCCCCAGAAAATATCCAAGGATGGAATCGTTTAACAGCATCAATTTTATGGTTTCTCAGGATAATTTTCGCTAAATCTGGCATGGATAAAGAATCAGGGTTGATAGCTGACGGCTACTAGATAATTCTATTATCCCCTGCCAGCAGCACAAAACCATGGTTTGTTATCCCTCGATCGAGTGGCATCAAAGCAAGTCCCAACAATCGAGGGATAATCAGAGGGAATTCTCGCCTATAATAAGTTAGATTTTAGCGATAGTCCCTCGACAAATGCCAAGAAAAAGTGATGCTGCCGGTGGTTTAAGTTTATGGTTTCAGCGTTTGGGGGCTGCCGGTTTGTTAGCGGGACAAACTTTTTTACATATTCTTAATGGCAAAATCCACCGGCGTAATACTCTGGAACAAATGAGTATTGTGGGGCCAGAATCCTTGACAATTGCCCTAATTACTGCTGCTTTTGTGGGTATGGTTTTCACTATTCAGGTAGCCAGAGAATTTATTTTTTTTGGGGCGGGTAGTTTTGTTGGGGGAGTCCTTTCCTTGGCTTTAACAAGAGAATTAGCCCCGGTTTTAACCGCGGTGGTGGTGGCGGGGAGAGTTGGCTCGGCTTTTGCCGCCGAAATTGGTACAATGCGAGTAACAGAACAAATTGACGCTTTATATATTTTAAAAACCGATCCGATCGATTATTTGGTCATTCCCCGGGTGATTGCCTGTAGTTTAATGTTACCGCTGCTCACTATTATCTCTTTAGTCACGGGATTACTCGGTGGTTTATTTATTTCCGATAGTCTTTACGGTATTTCCTATTCCCTATTCTTACAATCAGCCCAAAATTTTCTGGAAACATGGGATTTAATTAGTTCTATGTTAAAGTCCCTAATTTTTGGGGTTTTAATTGCTATTATCGGTTGCAGTTGGGGTTTAACCACCACCGGCGGTGCTAAAGGAGTTGGTCAATCTACTACCACGGCTGTGGTAACTTCTTTGTTAGCGATTTTTGTGGCTAATTTTTTCCTCTCTTGGCTGATGTTTCAAGGGACAGGCAATGCGGAGCTAGGCTAAGACAGTAATCAGTAATCAGTAATCAGTGCCAAGAAAACGGCAATTTTCTACTTAATACCGCTCACTAAAAACTCAAATCTGATCACCGATTACTGATAATTGTCTATTCTCAAGATTAGGATTTGTTCAAGGGATTGAGAGTGAGACAAGTTTTAATTAATTCCTCCACTCCCAGGACTGGATAAATAGGGACTCCTAACTGATTAATAACAGTTTCTAGGGTGAAATCATCTAAAAATACCGCTTCCCCATGCTTGAGCATTAGGGAGGGTAATAAAACCCCATCCCCAAGATTTTTACCTTGTAATCCTTTGAGAATATCTTGCCCGGTTAATAAACCCGTAACCGTGATTTCCTGTCCCCAATAATCACTATTTAAAGCCACTAATTCCACGGTTAAACCCTGCACCTTATTTAACTGTTTAACTAGGGGTTGAAAAGCTTGTTCTACCGCATTTCCCACCACCCATACCAACCGTCTAGAGGGAGTAATTTGAGCAGGTAATAACTTCTTGGCTGTCTTCTGAAACTCCCTAATAAATTGACGAATCGAGCCAACTCCGTTACCGATTTGGGGATAGTCTTCGTAGTGAGATTGAGGTGGTAAATCGACTCGGGCAATTAAAAACCATTCATCGGCTAACCATACCACATTACTGCCCAATTCTTGACAAAATTGTTTCTGTAAAGTTTGGACTTGTTCGATCACTTCTCGCGCTTTTTCTTGGCTAACGGGAATTAATTCATCTTCTTGGGGACGAAAGCGGGTTAATCCCACGGGAACTACGGCAATCGACTCCACACAGGGAATATCTCCCCGATGAAAAGAAACCAGATCTAACAGGGTTCTTTCGAGATGAATTCCATCATTAATATTGGGACAAACTACCACTTGGGCATGAATTTGTAATTGTCTGGCTTGTAGCCATTTTAAATGATCTAAAATTTGACCGGCGCGGGGATTTTTTAAGAGACGAATTCTCAGATCGGGTTCCGTGGCATGAACGGACACAAAAAGCGGTGAGATTCGCATCTTTTCGATCCGCTGCCATTCTTTTGAGGTGAGATTAGTTAAGGTTAAATAACTGCCATAGAGAAAACTTAAGCGATAGTCATCATCTTTATAGTATAAAGTTTCTCTTTTGCCCTCTGGTTGTTGGTCGATAAAGCAAAAAGGACATTTATTATTACACTGAATTAAGCCATCAAAAAGGGCAGTTTCAAACTCTAAACCTAAGTCTTCATGATAATCTTTTTCGATTTCTATCCGGTGAGTTTTGCCCTGACTATCAAGCACTTCTAGGGTTAAAAATTCATCGGCACATAAAAATTGATAATCGATTAAGTCCCGGGGACGATTACCATTGATAGAGAGGAGCGCATCCCCGATTTCAAAACCCACCTCGGCGGCGATCGAATCTGGGATGACACCACTAATTTTAGCTGGACGAATAGTTAATTCACTCATATTTTTAGGTCGCCATCCAATTATTTAACTGCATTTCCCAGAGAGTCTTTGGCTACATCTCACTTTTGTCAACCGTTCTTCTATCTTATCAAATCTCTTATCTACCTGATCAAATCTCTCATCGATCCGTTTTTCCAGAGAGTCGATTTTCCCCTCAATCCTTGTCAGAACTGCTTCTAGGGAATCAGTGACGGTTTCGTTAGCCATTTTCTCTCTCCTTTATCTCTTCTGGATTCACCATCGTGATCTCAATATCAGTATCGCTGATTTTTGCCTCCAAGTTTCAATCCCTATTAGGGGTTAAGATTAATTGGAACTACCTTTTCTTGGAATCACTTGTATTTTTTGCATGACTTTTATTTAAATAAAGTTAAAAATATTATAGCACCAACAAAAAAGTAAGTAATTAATACTCAAATACTAAGATTGGTTTAATAATCTTAATAGTTATAACGTACATAATTTAAAAATGTTATAAAAAATTTTCAGTAAAAATACAATAAGGCGTTGTGGAATATTTGTATTAGTTTTGAAGTTGTATATGATTAAAGCTTTGTCCACATTTTTGTTGGTTGCCATGCAGTAAGCAGTAATAGCTAGTCCAGTTAATACTCTCACTGGATCTATGACAATATTTAAACAAGTAATGCCAATTAATAATCAATGGCAAGAACGTAGGTTGGGTTGAAGCATGAAACCCAACGCCCGATTATGTTACGCTACCGCTAACCCATCCTACAAATAATTGTGCCTCCCTACTTAATGCCAATTAATAATCAATGGCAAGTCGGTAGTCCGTGTATAGCAACTGGCGGATTTACGGATATATACAAAAATGGGACAATTGTTTTAAGAAATACTGATAATCAAATAGTGGCAGTCAGCGAATTAGAAGAAGGCAGATTAGGAATAATTTTGTCTTATTGGGTTTGTACTTTTGATTTCTCTTTAGCTACAGAAGACTTGAGAGATTTTCGGGGTTGCCGATTTTTACTTGATGGCTACCGGCAAAAGATAGCCACCAGCAATTGTATCAATTTGTCAAAGTTTGAACCTTTCCTATTCCCTTTGAGTTGCTTGTCTAACCTGTTCGATATCTAATTCTAAAGCTTGTGCTATCTGTTCAAAGTTTAATCCTAATGCCAATAAACGAGGAATAGAGGCTAATTTTGCTGCTAATTCGCCTTCTTGTCGGCCCTCCTCTCTACCTTCCTCTAAAGCTTCCTGATACACTTTAGTTTGTTTTAAATCACTTAAACTAAACATCGCTTCTATCTCCTTTCTACTGACTTGGGGTAACTTATAAACCAAGATTGTCTCTATCAATTCTAAAAGTTCTTGCTGTTGTTTGAGATTAGGGAATTCTTCTCTAATCCGTGGAATTAATTGTTTTCCCTGCCATCAAATCATTACAGATATGCCAATAATCCCAGATGATAGAGAATAGATATTTCCGAAAATTAAATATGCGTAATCTGAAACCCTTGGTAGGGACAATTCATGAATTGTCCCTACATTTTTGGGTTCTTCGTTACTTGGTATGGTTCGATAGGGGGGCATAAATCGACTAAATCCTTATCTGGTAAGAGACTTAATTGATTAGTTCGCTCTAGATAAAAAACAATTGACAAAAATCGCTAAATGCCTTTCTATATAAGGGTTA
>NZ_JAPZQM010000608.1:0-42464 GCF_027530565.1 Microcystis sp. LE19-10.1B
TTGACATCCTCGCCGCACTTTTAGGGCGGCGATTCCTAAACCTCACGATTTAAGTTTCTGCTTCCACCACCGTCGCATACCACAGTTAAAAAACCATGTACTGTCTTACACAGAGTCCACAGACTTTCGCCCCATTTCAGAAGCCCGATTCCGTGTGTCCCACGGTACGTTTCCAGCTAAACGCTTCTTGTACTTGTTGCGCGCGACTTTTTACCCGGCCAAGCTTTTCTGGTCGGAACCCCCTAAGCCGAGTTTTCAAGGCTTCGGCCGTGAGCTCAGCCGAACGGTGCTGCGCCGTCCACTTGGTTTTCGAGACTGGCCTTTTAATTCTAACGTAAAGCCAACCTAGAACGGCGGGGTTTCAGACCCAAAATTTCCGATGAGTTTACCCTAAGAAAATATGCCAATTTCATTCAGAGTAGAACTAGCTTACCAATAATCGGCTATGAGTGAGCGCGGTTTTTTTCTGGATTTATCACCGGGGTTAGTGTAGTTCAAACTGGTATTACTTACCCAAGTTCTGGTTATCTGGTCAATGAAATACCGAAATATGCAAGAAAACGGAACCGCCGAGAATGTTTATAAGTTTTCTAGTACCTTATCTCCTTCCGATCCAAGCTATGTGGATAGAAGGGCTGATCTGGAATTGTACCAAGCTCTGATGAACAGTCAGTATTGTTATATTTTTAATTCTCGCAAAATGGGCAAGTCAAGTTTGACAGTACGCATCCAAACTCAAATTGAAGCCCAAGGAGTTGCCTGTTCCCGTATAGACTTAAATGAATTGGGGACATCAGTAGATCAATCTAGCTGGTATCATTCCTTAATTATTGAAATTGCCGAACAATTAAAACTAAATATGACGGATCTAGAATCTTGGATTGCCAGTCAATCTGTTTCTAATGTTGGGTTACTTAGACAGTTTATTAAAGAAATTTTATTGATAAAAATTTCAAACAACATTGTTATTTTTATTGATGAAATTGATGTGGTTAGAAAACTACCCTTTGCTACTGATGACTTTTTTGCTTACATTAGGTCTTGTCATGAAAAGCGAGTTATTAATGCAGATTTTAATCGTATTTCATTTGTTTTAATTGGCACGGCTACCCCCAATCAATTAATTCAGGATAGTCAAAGAACTCCTTTCAATATTGGTAAAGCAATTGAATTAAATGGACTGTCGTTAGAAGATAACTGTCAACCCTTGATGCAAGGACTAGAAGGGTTGGGTGTTTCCCCTCAAGAAATTCTACAAGAAATTTTTAGCTGGACTAATGGTCAACCTTTTCTAACTCAAAAATTGTGCTATTTAATGGCCAAGTTTAAAGTTACAATACCTCAGTCTCTCTTATCAGCTTGGATGCGAGATTTTGTTTATAAACACATTATTGATAACTGGGAAAAAAAAGATGAACCTGCTTTTTTATCAAGTATAAGAGAGCGACTTATTTATCATCCTGATCAAGGGTATTTACTAAGGGTTTATGCTAATGTTTTAAAAGGTAAATTGGTGAAAGCGAGTAACACACCAGAACATGATGAATTATTACTATCTGGATTAGTTATCGTCGATAATCAGGGCTATCTTAGAGTGGCTAATGCTATTTATCAGGCAATTTTTAATCAAAAATGGTTATATAATGTATTAGCAGCTAGTCGTCCTTATCAATCGGAAATTGCTAAGTGGGAAGACTCAAATTTTACCGATACAAATTGTTTACTGACGGGGAAAAAGTTAGAGGAATCTAAAAAATGGCAAGAAGATAAAGAATTAGATAGTATCGATTATCGTTTTTTAGCAGCCTCTGAAAGCATTACTCGTCAAAAACAATCTCGTTTATTTATGTTAGCAGCGGGAATATTTACTAGCATTGTTACAGGGTTACTTGGGTTGGGATTCTACCAGTCATGGCTGTTACCTTACTTTTATAAAATCCCCTATACTAAGGAGCCTGAACTATTTAGCCAAGGCGAAAAAAAGCTACTTATTAAACAGGAAAATTTTTATAAAGATCGGGGTATTTTAGCTTTTAAAAATGCTAATTATCTGGAAGCTAAACAGTTATTCAAAAAAGCCTATCTTGCTCATCCTGAAGATGCAGAAACATTAATTTATTATAATAATGCCATCGCTTATTTAAGTAATAATTATGTGACTTTGGCGGTGGTTATTCCCAGTGGCAAAAAAAATGAAATTTCCCAAGAAATCCTGAAAGGGATTGCTCAAGCACAATATTTATTTAATAGCCAATTACCGACAAGTGCGAATAATTTATTTTTAAATCTCGTTATTGCCAATGATAATAATGACGAAAAAGTTGCTAAGATAGTCGCCAAGGAAATCGTTAAAGACCCCAAAGTTATTGGAGTAATTGGACATTATTCTAGTGAAGCCACCTTAGCAGCTTTACCTATCTATGAAAGAGCCAAAATTACTTTAATTTCTTCGACAAGTTCCTCGGATGTAATTGAGAGTGAATACTTTTTTAGAACCGTTATCACCAATGAAAAAATTGGTGAAACTTTAGCTAATTATGCCAGCCAACATGATCTAGATAAGGTAATTATTTTTAATAATTATAACCAGATTGATAGCCAAGAACTTACTCAAGAGTTTCATCAAGCTTTCCAAAAAAAAGGCGGTAAAATCACTAAAGTAATTGATTTATCATCTTCCCTAGATATTGACGCAGAAGTTTTAAAAGCATTTTCCCAAGATCAAGTTAGAGGAATTGTCTTATTTCCCAGTTTGGAATCAGCTTCTGTGGTAGTAGAATTATCTCATACTCTTGAACAGTTAAATACCAGCACCACTCCAGAACTGAAAAATAAGCTAGTTCTTTTAGGGAGTCATTCCATGTATGAACATGAAATGTTGGTTGATAGCGGTAAATTTATTAATAATTTAGTTTTGGCTGTGCCTTGGTTTTCCCATCTAATTAAGTCCCAAAATTTTGTCAGAGATGCTCAAGCTTTATGGAAAGAAGATATTAGTTGGCGAACCGCTACCAGTTATGATGCAGCCCAATCATTTATAGCTGCTATTAGAGCCTTGCAATCCCAGAATAAAATTTCTTCAGAGTTGATACAAGAATATTTAGAAAACCTCAATCTTTCGGCCAGTTTGACCTCAGGCAATTCTCTCAGGTTTGTAGATAATGAATCCGAATCTAATCGAGAACCAATTACTGTCAGGGTTAAGAGTAAGTTAGAAGCAAAACTTGAAAACTCAATTCAGTTTCAATTGGAATCTCAACGAGACTAATCAAGCAAGTCGTCAAAATATACTTGATACAAATTGCAACGAACCTCTAGGTTATCATAACTTTTGTGGATCAGTCCCAATCGTTCCAAAAATTGGACAGATTCTCCTTTCATTTGAGCCGGAGTCAGAGCTTTTTTCTGAAGAATTTGCCTAAAAATATTCTGGAGGTTAGCATTACTTTTCAGATATCTCATCAGTAGGAAAAAATGACTTTGAAATGGCTCTCGTCCCTGCAAGGCATCATCTAGAACCTTTTCTAGAGAATTCCCTTCTTGCAATTTTACCAAGATTAACTTAATTAAATAAGGATTACCTCCCACTAAGTTCATGACCTTGTTAACATCTGATAACGTCCAATTAATGCCATTAACTTGAGCGAAAGTGAGAACTTGTTCCGCATTAAAATCCGATAAACTAGCCACATAACCTACACCAATTAAGGGAGAGGCATAAAAATCGTAGTTGCTATAAAATTCCGTTGAATGAATAATAATTAAGCGCAGTTTCCGCCAAGGTTGGGAACGTCTTTCATGCCAACTTCTGAGAATACCACAAATTTCATTACCGATTGTTTCAGTTTCCAAAATTGTATCAAATTTTTCAAAGACAAAAACCAGAGGATTAGCACTGGGTTGGAGAACATATTCCTCTAAATATCGTCGAGTTTTGTGGGCAGGAGTTCCGGGACGAGACCAAAATTTATCGAGAAGAGATTCGTTAATCTTTAATTCTTGGGTAATGGTACGACAAATCGACAGCAGCAAGTCTTCACAACTAAGGGCAATAGTAGCTTTTTCCTCCTCACAATCAATGATAACTGGTTGATAATTATCTTGTTTGAGATGATGGACTAACCAATTAACTAAACGGGTTTTGCCACTATTATGAGGTGCGCGAATTCTTAGCAACGATTGTTCTTGCTGAAGAACTTTGAGACAATTTTCCTCCAGAGGTGGACGTTTTACATAATCCTTAATATAGGTCTGATAATCCTGTTGTTTTTCCTCATCTAAAGAGGAGAAAATAGCAGCAATTGCGGGAGATTGATGTTTACTTTTGTTTGCCCACTCTTGATCAAAGCTCCTTAGGTTGGTTAAAATATCATGACCCCGTTGCCAAAAAGTAATTTGAAAAGTACGAATTTTTCCTTGATTATTGAGACGATGATCTTCCAAAATACCTAAAAACTTTTCGTTAAGATATTCCGTCAAAGCATCACGAATTTGCCATAACTCCAGCCTTTGACCACATTTTTCAGTCAGCATTTTTAAAGCATTAAGTTCGGCTTGAATTTTCAATTTTTTCTCATTAATCCAGCTAAATTTAATCGCCAGATTTTCACAATTATCCACCTCGTAGTTAGCAAACTTTAACAGAGCATTAAGCAGATATTTGGTTCTTTGTCTGGGAATATCCCCATAGGTAACTTTTCTAGACATTATCTCAAGTTTAGTAATTAAGGACTTTGCTGATAATTGAGAAATTTAAGTAATAATTTGGTTACGGATTAAACTTAAAACAGTGACTTTCCTATCCTCCTTTTTGAGTGCAAGCTTCGCTCCCCTGTTTAACGGCGTGCGCTAAATCCAACCGTTCGAGAAAAATTTGACCTGTCAGTTCGCGAGTTTTCAATTGATGCCATTCAGGTGCAACAAGATTGATTTCAGAGGGGTATTTGGGCAGTGGAAACAGAAATAATCCTTGCCGCTGCTACTGATCCCAATATTCTCTGACTTGCTTACTCGAACGATAGCGGATTTTTCTAGAGGGTACCTCAAAAAATAGATTTACTTCAGCATTGCACCGCCTGAAACCCTGATGAAACCTTTGTTGATTCTCAATTAGTGTGAATATTTTCTCAATAAGTCCAATTTAACGAGGTACTCTAGACAACCTTGACCACATCTCTCAAAAAAATTTTCCGCAAAACCCCGAAGTTCCCCAAGGTTTTTCTCCACCCCCAAGTTACTCAAACTCCAGTCTGGGATAGCAATTGAGGGCAAGAAAAATTAGCCTTTGACTGTGGGTGTACCCACAATGCCATAATCAACCACAACAAAGTTCAGATTTTCTTAATAGTCTTTTTCCCCTTGCTATGGCAGCACTTTGACCGATATCTGTCTGGCTATTTTGTGCCGAATTAGACAACTCCACTGGATGACCGACTATGACTAAAATTGCTGATATTGCCTACGTTACCTATCAACATCCGGATTTAGACCTGTGCGAACGTTTTTTGAGGGATTTTGGCCTGATTACCGCAGTTAAAACCGATACAGCCTTGTATATGCGAGCTAGAGGCAAAAAACAGTTTGTCTATGTCGTAGAATGGGGAAAAAAAGCTAAATTTGTCAGTTTTGCCCTAGAAGCGACATCAGAATCCGTCTTACATGAACTAGCCACTTTAGCCTCCGCTTCGACCGTGGAAACCCTATTCACCCCCGGCGGTGGTCAGCGCATCAAAATTATTGACCCCAACGGTTTTAACCTAGAATTGGTCTATGGTATCGAGGAAGTGGAACCTTTGCCGATTCCTGAACCCCTAGAATGGAATCACGCTAGTCGCAAAACCCGTTTAGGTCGCACCCAAAGGCCGAAAAAAGAACCCGCACCTATTTTACGTCTAGGTCATCTAGCTATTGATGTCAAAGACTTTGAGGAAAGCTATCACTGGTATCAGCAGACTTTTGGCTTAAAAGCAACAGATTTAATTTATTACGGCCATCCCAGTTTACGAGTCGGGGGTTTTCTTCGTTGTCAACGGGGAGAGGAATGGGTTGATCATCACACCATCGCCATGTTGCAAGGTTCTCACCCCAAAGTCCATCATACTGCCTTCGAGGTGCAAGATTTTGACTCTATTAAAATCGGCCACGATTGGTTACGAGAAAAAGGATGGACTCCTGTGTGGGGTATTGGTCGCCATTTGTTGGGAAGTCAAGTGTTTGACTATTGGCAAGATCCTTTCGGTAGCCTCATTGAACATTTTACCGATGGGGACCTTTTCGAGCAAACCACCGAGCCAGAACTTCACGCCGGGGGGTTAGATATTCTCTATCAATGGGGACCGGCGATTCCCGAAAGTTTTTTAGGTTAAACCGTTGAAAACGTCTCATAAAAGGGTTTAGATGATGAATATTGCTGAAATATTTCAAAAAAGACGCTCTACTCGTAAATTTCGCACCGATGCCATTCCCGAAGAAATTTTAGCCGAAATTTTTCGTTTAGGATTCCAAGCTCCCTCTAGTTATAATTTGCAACCATGGCGATTTATAGTGGTTAGAGAACCAGAAAATAAGGCAAAATTGCGAGAATTCGGCTTTGAACAAGATAAATTAGTCGATGCACCCGTGGTTTTAATCTGTTGTGGCGATCGCCAAGTTAACCATCGTGGTTACATTAATCAAGTAATTGAGTTAGGAAAACAAGAGGGGACGATTTCCGAAAAACGGGCCAAGTTCATGCACATGGCCATTCCGCCTTTTTTCCAATTTAAACCCTGTTATCAGTCTCCAGAAGCTTGGAGCAACCGACAAGTTATGATTGCGGTTACTTATCTCATGATAGCGGCGCAAAGCTTGGGGGTGGATAGTTGTCCCCTAGAAGGATTTGTGGCTAAACCCTTGCGCGAGTATTTCCAAATTCCCGATACGGTCGATGTCTGTTGTCTGTTAGCCTTGGGATACGCTGATGAACCCTTGAGCGAGTATGGGGGACGTTTTGGGACTCAGAAGCTCTGCTATGGCGAAATTTACGGAGAAACCTTTAATTTAAGCCCAAATCACCCCTAGAGTGACCGTCGCCCCCCGTCACCAGAAACTTTTCCCGGTGCGAGAGGATTAAATCTTTGTCTTCGATTCCATTCAATAATAGGGAGTAAAAAAATGACTCTTTGTTTAGATACTAAGCTTAATTTGTCAGAAATAAGCAGTTTAGTCGATATTATTCGTTATCGCGCCCAATACCAACCCCAAAAAACTGCTTATACCTTTTTAGTCGATGGCGAAACCGAAGAAAAACGCCTTACCTACGGGGAATTATTTCTGGAAGCGCAAGCGATTGCCAATAGTCTCCAATCCATCCTATTACCGGGGGAACGAGTTTTATTAGCATACCCTTCGGGATTAGAGTTTATTAGTGGGTTTTTCGGCTGTTTATTAGCAGGAGTAGTGGCAATTCCAGTTAATTTGCCCAAGAAAAACCAAAAGATGGCTCGCTTAACTTCTATTATTAATAATTCGCAAGCAAGCTTACTTTTAAGCACACAATCGGAATTAGACCAATTAAAAAGGCAACTAGACAGAGATATTCCCTTTCTAGCTACGGATAGCTTAATCGGCAAAAGTTTAGCCGAAGACCACCCCACTCAGATAAAAGCAGATACCTTAGCCTTTTTACAATACACCTCCGGTTCCACGGGGACTCCCAAAGGAGTGATGGTCAATCACGAGAATCTTTTGACCAACCTCCGAGATTTAGATTTAGGCTGGGAACACGATGAAAAGAGCGTTATGGTGACATGGTTGCCAACTTTTCATGATATGGGGCTAATTTATGGCATTTTACTGCCCTTTTATCGAGGATTTCCCTGTTATCTCATGTCCCCGGTTTCCTTTTTACAACGTCCTCTCGGTTGGTTAAATGCCATCAGCAAATACAGGGCCACCCACACTGCCGCCCCTAATTTTGCCTATAAACGTTGTCTTGACAAGATTAAAGAGGAGCAGCTGGCGGATTTAGACTTAAGCAGTTGGAAAGTGGCTTTAAATGGCGCAGAAACCGTCAGAATGGAAATTTTAAGCGAATTTGCTCGTAAATTTGCCCCCTGTGGTTTTGAGTTTGCCGCCTTTTGTCCGGGTTATGGTTTAGCCGAGGCCACCTTAAAAGTTGCTGCTGTCAGGAAAAATCAACTTCCTCAAATCTGCTGGGTTGAAAAAGCCGCTTTAAACCGTCATCAAATCGTTTTTACGGAAAAAAGCCCAAATTCTCAATCCTTAGTCAGTTGTGGACAAACAGAAATCGACACAGAAATTGCCATTGTTAATCCTGAAACCTGTCAACGCTGTCCCTCCCAGCAGGTGGGAGAAATTTGGGTGAAAGGCAAAACCGTCGCCCAAGGCTATTGGCAACATCCCGAAGCTACAGAAAAAACTTTTCAAGCAGTTATCGCCGATACTGGACAGGGTTTTTATTTGCGTACAGGGGATTTAGGTTTTATTCATCAGGGTCAACTATACATCACCGGACGCTTGAAAGACCTGATGATTATTCGCGGTGGTAACTACTATCCCCAGGATATCGAACAGACCGTAGAACAATGCTATCCCGACTTTTGCCCCAGTGGAACTGCCGCCTTTACCGTAGAAATCGAGGCAGAAGAAAAGTTAGTCCTAGTTCAAGAGGTAGAAAGAACGGCAATTCGCCGTTTTAACCAGCAAAAAGCCCTAGAAGCAGTTCGTCGAGCGGTTTTTCAAGAACACGAATTGCAAGTTTATGATATCGCTTTTATCAAACCCGCATCTCTGTCCAAAACTTCTAGCGGCAAAATTCAACGCCACGCTTGCCGTCAACAGTATTTAAACCAGCAACTTCCACTAATTTCATCCCCTATGCCGACGCTAACCCCCCCCCTCAGCAGTCACCAAGCTGACCCCACAACCGCTAGTCAAGAAAAAACCGAGCAAATCTTGACTTGGTTGCGAGATTACGCCAAAACTCGCATTAATTCCCATCTGATTGATGACCGTCGTTGTGTGCCGCCCTATATTGTCATGGATTTTGGCAATCAAGGACTGATGGGAATGCAGATTCCCGAAGAATACGGGGGAATAGCCCTTAATAATCGCAATTTTTTGCAGGTGATGGAACAATTAGCCGCCATTGATTTAACCTTGGCGACGATGGTGAGTCTCAATAACAGCTTAGGTATCCGTCCGCTGCTCAACTACGGGACTATTTCCCTCAAGCAAGAATTATTACCTCTTTTAGCGACAGGAAGACAATTATCCTCCTTTGGCATGACGGAACCGGAAGCAGGAGCGAATATCGGGGCAATTAGTACCGTTGCAGTGCCGGATGGTCGAGATAAATGGCGAATTCGCGGCCTTAAGCGTTGGAATGGTTCTGCTTGGGCCGGAATGATTAATGTTTTTGTCCGTTTGCTTGATTCGGAAGAACCGGGGAATAACGGTTTGACAGGTTTTCTTGTCCGTCAAGGCACCCCCGGTCTGCGTTTGGGACCTGAATCCCTAACTATGGGATTACGGGGAATTATGCAAAATGCCATCTATTTTGAGGATGTTTTAGTCACTAAAGAGCAATTGCTGGGAGAATTGGGCAATGGCACTGAACCCGCCGACGATGCTTTACTTTATGCCCGTTTAGGTATTGGCATGATGGCAGTTGGCGGCATGAAACGCTGTTTACAATTAATGTTACGTTATGCCAGCCGTCGTTCGATCGCTACAGGTAAATTGCTAGAAAGTCCGATTACTTTAGCCCGTTTTGACCATTTAACTGGGGCTACGGTGGCCTTGTCCAGTCTCTTAAAGTGTATTACCACCGCCTTAGACCAAAAAGTTGCCGTTCCCAGGGAAATGGCAGTTATTGCCAAGATTACGGGGGCTGATTACCTCTGGGAAGCGGCCGATAGTCTCGTTCAGATGCTCGGGGGTAGAGGTTACATGGAAACTAATCTTGCCCCGCAAATTCTCCGGGATGCCAGAGTTTTACGAATTGGCGAAGGTCCTAACGAAAGTTTGAAAATCTTTTTGGGCAAAAGTATCACCCATACGGACAAATTAGGCGAATTTCTGACAAAAGTTCTGGAAGCGCCCGAGATTGCCCTGCAACTCCACAGCACCGCCCAATCTATTAATCAGCGTTGTCTCCAGTCTAATCTCTGGGGTGATCGTTCTGCCGCCTTAGCTTGGGCTTATTCTTTAATCGGAGAATTGGGTTGTTACGCCGCTTTAGTAGCAACAACGGCGAAAATGGCCCAAATTCACCCCGGGGAAAAGTACAGTCATGCCCTAGCTTGGAGTCAATTGCAGTTTGATTTATGTGTGCAGAAAGCTCTCCGGGGAACACCCGAAGAAAACTTTGCTTCTTCGGTGGCAACTATCCGCGATCGTATCCTCGATTATACTCAATCTATTGATGATATCGAACAACGTCTAGAGGGTTCCGATTATCAACTCGACGAGTTATTGACGTTGGAACCAGAAGCTAAACAGACTCATCCTCAAGCTGAAACTTCTCTGGTCGAAATTGCTATTCAAACGCGGCAAGACGGAATAAATAGCCCCTCTAGTCCGAAAAAGTCCCTTCTTAGCCAACAAACTCCCGAAAAGGTGGAAATGTGGTTAGGTAATTGGTTACACCAGAAATTAAAGGTCAATCCAGCCACTATCCAAACCAGCCAGTCTTTTGCTGATTTTGGCTTAGATTCAATTTTTGCCGTGGAATTAGCCCAAGATCTTGCCGATTGGTCGGGAATCCCCGTCGAAGCCACCATTGTTTGGAATTATCCCACTATTGATAGTTTGGCAGAATATTTAGCTAACCAGATTAATCAAAGCAATACTGGGGCTGAATCGGCAAATAATCGGGAAAAAAGCGAAATTTTAGCAGTTTTACCCCAAATATCCGAAGAAGAAATCTCTGCCTTCTTTAGTTAATCGCTGGTGGGGATAGGATAGCTAATTTCCCTTGACCTATCCCCCACCTCGGAGTCACGGGGACAATTGTGACTATGCTACTAAATTTTCCCATCCCGACAGTATCAAGGTTTTTCCCGCTTATCCGTGACTTTTTCCCAAGCATAACCTGAGATGAAAGTGACGTGACATAACAAGACAAGAGTTGTTAGGAAGATGAATCAACAAAAACAAGCTTTTTTAGAACAATACAAACACCTCGATGCAATGGTCAAAGCGCAAACCGAACCCATCGCTATTGTGGGGATGGGCTGTCGTTTTCCCGCAGGAGTCAATGATTCCGCAAGTTATTGGCAGTTATTGGTTAATGGCATCGATGCAGTAACAGAAATTCCCCTAGAACGTTGGAATATTGCCGATTATTATCACCAAGATGCCGATGTTCCGGGGAAAATGTATAGTCGGGAAGGGGCATTTTTAGACAAAGTTGACGAATTTGACCCGGCTTTCTTCGGCATCTCACCCCGGGAAGCCGCCGCCATGGATCCGCAACAACGGTTACTGTTAGAAGTCTGTTGGGAGTCCCTAGAAAATGGGGCTATTGCGCCCGAAAGTTTGATTAATAGTCAAACTGGCGTATTTATGGGCATTTTTCGCGATGATTATGCCCAATTATGTTTTCATCAAGGCGTAGTCAATCACATTGATGCTTACAACAGTTTAGGAACCAGTCGCGCTATTGCCGTCGGCAGAATCTCTTATCTATTTGGGTTTCACGGTCCGACTCTGCAAATTGATACGGCCTGTTCTTCCTCCCTCTTGGCAGTACATTTGGCCTGTCAAAGTCTGCGCGGCCAAGAATGCAATCTCGCTTTAGCGGGGGGGGTGAATCTGATGTTAACCCCGGCCACTGCGATTAGTAATTGTAAATTAAAAGCCGTTTCTCCCCAGGGTCGCAGTAAAACCTTTGATGCTTCGGCCGATGGTTATGGTCGCGGCGAAGGTTGCGGTGTCGTGGTCTTAAAACGTCTCAGTGATGCTCTCCGAGATGGCAATCTTATTTTCGCCCAAATTCGCGGTTCGGCTGTCAATCACGATGGAAAAAGTAATGGCTTAACCGCCCCCAATGGTCAGGCACAGGAAGCTTTACTCAGACAAGCCCTCGAAAGAGCGAAAATTCAACCTAAAGATCTGCAATACGTCGAAGTTCACGGTACAGGTACATCTTTAGGAGATCCCATCGAGGTTTTATCCTTAGGGAAAATTTATGGCCAGGGTCATAGCCAAGATAACCCCCTGATTTTGGGAACCGTGAAAACTAATATGGGGCATCTGGAAGGAGCTGCGGGAATTGCGGCGTTAATTAAGACAGTTTTACAGCTACAAAATCAGCAAATAGCCCCTAATCTTCATTTTAAGAACCCTAATCCCTATATTCCCTGGGAAAAACTGCCGGTCAAAATCCCCACCACTCTTACCCCTTGGTTGGTCAGAGAAGGAGTCCGACGGGCTGGAGTGAGCGCTTTTGGGATGAGTGGGACTAACGTCCATTTAATCGTGGAGGAAAGCAATTTTGAGCGGCTTGGTGACGAAAAACCTCATTTAGAGCGTCCTTGTCATTTAATTACCCTTTCGGCGAAAAGTGAGCCAGCCTTACGGGAATTAGCTCAACGCTACTACGATTTTTTAGGTCAAAATTCCCAGACGTTCATGGCAAATCTGGCCTATACCGCTAATACTGGGCGATCGCATTTTGAGCATCGTTTAGCTATTCCCTTTCTGGCTCAAAAACAGCTTGAGCAAGCTTTAAAAGACTTTATTAGGGATGAAAATCGCTTTTCAGGTCAAAAAAGTATTTTAACCTCGAAAAAAGCCCCTAAACTGGCTTTTATGTGTACGGGACAGGGTTCACAATATCCCGGAATGGCTAGGGAACTCTACGAAACGCAACCGACTTTTCGCCAAACTTTAGAGAAATGTGACGAAATTTTACGGAGCTATGGGGTGAAATCCTTACTGCAAGTGTTATATGGGGACGAAAAAACCAGTCAGTTGATTAATCAGACTTTTTACAGTCAAATTACCCTATTTTCTCTGGAATATGCCCTCGCCCAACTCTGGTTATCTTGGGGAGTGAAACCCGATGCTCTCATCGGTCATAGTTTAGGGGAATATGTGGCCGCTTGTTTAGCGGGAGTCTTTAGCTTAGAAGACGGTTTGAAGTTAATTGCCCATCGGGGACGCTTAATGCAGACATTACCGAAAAACGGCATAATGGCGGCAATTTTTACCGATTCCGACACCGTGACCAATCATCTGAGGAAGATTAGGGGCATCTGTACCATTGCTGCGGTCAATAGTCGAGAAAATACGGTCATTTCTGGCGAAACTGAGGCTATTAACCATTTAATCGCTAACTTCAATCAGAGAGGCATTGAAAGTCAGACTTTAGCGGTTTCCCATGCTTTCCATTCTCCCTTAATGACGGGTATGGTGGGGGAATTTGCCAAGATTGCCGAAACTATCACCTATAATTCCCCGCGTCTCCCCCTTATTTCTAACCTGACTGGGGATGTTATCGATGCAGAGATAGCAACTTCCCAATATTGGGTTAATCATCTACTGTCTCCCGTAGAGTTTGCCCGGGGTATAGAAAGATTAGGAGAGTTAAATACGGAAATATTCCTAGAAATTGGTGCCAAAACCACTTTAATTAGCCTAGGTCAGCAAAATCTCACCGACCAAGGTCTCTGGTTAGCTAGTTTATCCCCAAAACAGTCGAATTGGGAAACCCTGCTCCAAAGTTTAGCGACCCTTTATGTAAAAGGGGTCAAAATTGACTGGAATGGATTCGACCTGGATTATTTACGCGAAAAAATCCCCTTACCGACCTATCCCTTCCAAAGAAAACGCTATTGGTTAGATTACATTGATTCTCAGCTAAAAACCCCGACAGTGGCGGCAGCTTTCCACCCCCTCCTACAGCAACCGCTGCATCTATTGGGGTCAAAGGATGTCCACTATCAATCCTCTCTTTCTCCCTGCTCTCCGAGCTATCTGCAAGAACATCAAGTTTTTGGCCAGGTAGTTTTCCCGGCCGCGGCCTATCTAGAGATGATTATAGTGGCAGCCGGTCAACAATATCCCAATCAGCAGTTTACTATTGGCCAATTGAGTCTGAATCGACCCTTAATTTTCTCAGACAACCAGAGTAAAAAGGTACAGTTAAGCTTACTAGCGGGGGGACAATTTCAGATTCTCAGTCTTGGGGAAGGGGAAGTTTCCCTACTGCATCTATCCGGTAATTTAACCAATGAAAACCAGGACTTACCCAGCTGCAATTGGACAGATATCCGGAACCGTTGTCACCAAAAAATCGAAATTGCACAGCATTATCAGGACTGTTTAAGTAAAGGAGTGAACTACGGGGAAAGTTTTCGAGTTATCCAGGAACTTTACCGCAATCAGTCCGAAATTGTCGCAAAAATTCAACTTTCTTCCCATCTACTCTCGCAAGCGGTGGATTACCAGCTACATCCTGTCTTACTTGATGGTTGCTTTCACGCTATGTCGGCACTATTTCCCGCAGGGAATAGCACCTATCTTCCCACTAATATTGACCGATTGACCTTTTCGGGAGTTAAGGACACCTCTATATACTGTCATGGTCGCTTCAGCCATAGCAATTTGCAAAACGGCATCTTAATCGCTGATTTAACTATTTTCAGCGAATCGGGTCAATTAATTAGCCAAATTGACGGATTAACCTTTCAACAGGCCCGGCCAGAAACCCTCTTTTCCCAGACCAACGACCTCAAGGATAGTTTATACGAAATTACTTGGCAAGCCACGGACTTGACGGGAATGGATTGGACAGAAACAGGAGATTGGTTAATTTTTGCCGACAAAAAGGGAGTAGGGCAACAATTAGCCGAAAAATTGGTGCAACAAGGGCATAGATGCCAACTTATCACCGAAAACAATCGCCAGACTTGGCAATATCTCCTCAAAAAACCCTATCAAGGTCTAATTTATCTCTGGGGAATCGATGACGACCAAGCTTTAGAAAATAATCAAAACCTAGCCGTCACTCAGGAGCGAATTTGTGGAACTTTGCTGGAAATAGTGCAAGAACTAGGCAAAATAGAGGTTAATTACTCTCCTCGCCTCTATATTGTCACCCAATCGGCTCAATACATTCCTTCTCAACCCACAGTGATTGCCCTTGCCCAAAGTTCCCTCTGGGGATTAGGACGGACTATTGCCCTAGAACACCCAGAATTGCGCTGTCTGTGTCTAGATGGAGATAAATTTCAGGATAGCCACACCTTAGCCCTAGAGGTGTTCCAATCTTTACAAAGTTCGGAGGAGGAAAATCAAATCGTTTGGCGGCAAGGCCAGAGCTATGTGGCTCGTTTAGGGCGATTTATCCCGAAATCGTCGCTAAAAAACCGAGAAATTGCCGAAAATGCCACCTATCTTATTACTGGTGGTCTAGGGGCCTTAGGGCAGCAAGTGGCTAATTGGTTAAGGAAAAAAGGAGCAAAATCCCTCGTCTTACTAAGTCGCCGGGGAATAACTCCAGAAACCCAACCAATTATAGACCAATGGCGACAAGAGGGAACCAATGTAGAAGTTTTTGCCGCCGATGTTAGCGACTTTGGCCAAATGCGTCGGGCTTTTGAGATAATCGAGCAACAGTTACCCCCCTTAAAAGGAATTATTCACACGGCCGGGGTGTTAGAGGATGCCAGCTTATCCAAACAGACTTGGGAGAAATTTGAGCGCGTCTTTTCCCCCAAAATACTCGGCGCTTGGAATTTGCATCTCCTCAGTCAAGAAGTGGATTTAGACTGGTTTATTAATTTTTCCTCGATGGCCTCGGTGTTAGGGTCTTCTGGACAGAGTAATTATGCTAGTGCTAATGCCTTTTTAGATAGTCTAGCCCATTATCGTCAAGCGCAAGGACTGCCGGCCCTGACCGTTAATTGGGGTCCCTGGGCAGAGGGTGGTATGGCCGAAAATTTAGGCGAAAAAGCGAAAAAAAGGCTAATTAAACAGGGTTTTACCCCTCTTGATCCCCAAAAATGTTTGCATCTCCTCGAAACATTGCTGACGACTTCTCGGACACAGGTAACTGTCGCTTCTCTCAATTGGAATAGCTTTTTTAACAGTTTCGAGAATCAAAAAATTCCGCCTTTATTACGAGATTTCCAGAGTTTTTCAGCCCAAAAATTAACCCCAGACAATAATTTTATTGATGTCTTAATTACAGTACCAATTGAGGAGCGTTTTGCGGCTTTGACTGCTCATGTTCAAGGGATTGTAGCGGAAATTCTCGGTATTCCGGCTAGAGAATTTACCAAAGTTGACCAAGGTTTTTTTGAGTTGGGAATGGATTCTTTAATGACGGTGGAATTACGCAATCGTTTAGCCAAGGATTTAGGTAAATCTCTGGCGGCAACTATCACTTTTAAATACCCAACAGTGACCAGTTTGGTCGATTATCTGGTAACTGAAGTTATTGACCTTGACTTTAGTTTAAAACCCTTAGCAATAGGAGCAAATCAAGATAGCAATATTGATCCCCTCAACGAAGAAGACTTATCCCTAGAAGAATTGTCCGATTTACTGCTACAGGAATTAAATTCCTTAGGTTAGAAAAGCAGACCTCAAACCCTATCTAAATAACCTGTTTACCATGACACAAATACCTGCCAAAACTGATCAAATGAGCTTAATAAAAGATGCCTTAAATCAAATTAAGGTCTTAAAAACTAAGCTACATACCCTAGAAAAAGCTAAGAATGAACCAATTGCAATTATTGGTATGTCCTGTCGCTTTCCCCAGGGAGCTAATTCACCGGAAACTTTTTGGGAATTATTGCAATCAGGAACCGATGCCATCAGCGAAATTCCGCCGCAGCGCTGGAATATTGACAATTATTACGATCCTAAGCCCGATGCAAGGGGAAAAGTCTATACCCGTCACGGTGGCTTCTTAAATCAACCGATAGATCAATTTGACGCTGATTTTTTTGGTCTTTCTCCCCGGGAGGTAGCACAAATGGATCCGCAACAGCGATTACTGCTGGAACTAGCCTGGGAAGCTCTGGAAAATGCGGGAATATCACCCTTAAATCGGCGAGGAAGTCAAACGGGGGTATTTATAGGCATGATGACTCAAGATTACTCCCATTTTAGCCATCATCCCGATCTGATTGATGCCTATACGGGAACGGGAAATGCTAAAAGTGTAGCTTCGGGACGTTTATCCTATCTTTTTGGATTTCATGGCCCAACTTTAACGGTTGATACTGCTTGTGCCTCCTCTTTAGTCGCTGTTCATTTAGCCTGCCAAAGTTTACGCAATAACGAGTGTGAAGTTGCCCTAGCCGGGGGAGTCAACCTAATGTTAACTCCCTTCGTTACTATCATGGAATCCCGCGCCCAGATGTTGTCTCCTGACGGTCGTTGTAAAACCTTTGATAGAACAGCGAATGGCTATGTGCGGGGAGAAGGCGGCGGTATTATAGTTTTAAAGTCTTTATCTGCGGCTATTCGGGATAATAACTTGATTTTAGGACTAATTAAAGGTTCGGCTGTTAACCATGGCGGTACGAGTAGCGGTTTAACAGTTCCCAATCAACTTAGTCAAGAACAATTGATTCGTCAAGCTTTAAAAAATGCTCAGGTAAAGCCAGAGGACATTAGCTATATTGAGGCCCATGGAACTGGCACTTCTTTGGGCGATCCCATTGAATTAGGTGCATTATCGACAGTTTTTGCTAAAAATCCCCACCCGGTTTGGGTTGGTTCCGTCAAAACCAATATCGGCCATCTAGAAGCGGCCGCTGGTATTGCCGGACTGATGAAAGTGATTTTATGCTTGCAACATCGACAAATTGCCCCCCATCTCCACTTCCAGCAACCGACACCCCATCTAGACTGGGAAAATCAGCCGCTGAAAGTTCCGACTAAAAACCGTGAATGGGTTAGTGAAAATTCTTCTCGTTTAGCTGGAGTTAGTTCTTTTGGCTTAAATGGCACTAATGCCCATATTATTCTCGAAGAATACCCTTACGAACCTCAAACGACTGCGGCACCTGATTCATCGCCCTATCTGTTCACCCTCTCAGCCAAGACCGAATCGGCTTTAATCAAACTAGCTCAAAAATACGCACATTACCTAGAAAATGCGAAAAATATTGCTTTAAGCTCCATTTGTGCCACTAGCAATCGCAGTCGCTCCCAATTAACCCATCGTTTCACCTGTATTATCTCTAGTCACTGCCAACTTCAAGAAAAATTAACCGCTTTCGTTCAAGGTGAACCCAGTTCTTTTCGCCAAAAAAGTGAATTTAATGGCAAAAATCGGGCAAAAATTGCCTTTCTCTTTCCAGGACAGGGTTCTCAATACCCCGGTATGGGAAGGGAACTATACCAATCCTATCCTCTATTTCGTCAAACACTCGATCGCTGTGCTGAGATTCTCCGTCAATATGGGGACTATTGCCTAACGGAGATTATTGACCAAGAAAATCATCTCAATCAAACTTTTTACAGCCAACCTGCCCTATTTGCTCTCGAATACGCCCTTTTTAAACTCTGGGAATCCTGGGGAATTACCCCCCATGGGGTTATGGGTCATAGTTTAGGGGAATATGTGGCCGCCTGTGTTGCTGGAGTCTTTAGTTTAGAAGATGCCTTAAAATTAGTCTTCTATCGGGCTAAATTGATGGATTCTGTGGGAAAAAGTGGTTCAATGGTCGTTATCTCGGCTAGTGAAGCTGAAATTAGTCCTTTAATTGCCCCCTATCAATCTCAGGTAGCTATTGCCGCTATTAATGGTCAGGATAATATTGTCCTGTCTGGTGCTGCAGAGACCATAGAAACCCTGGTAAAACAGCTTCAGGTCAAAAATCTGAAGATTACCCGGTTAAATGTCTCTCAAGCTTTTCATTCCCCTCTGATGGAGGAAATTTTAGACGAGTTCTGGCAAATTGCTGAAACTATCACCTATCATCCCCCCCAACGAGCCTTAATTTCTAACCTTAATGGCAACTTAGTCAATTTTGAGGTCACTACTCCCGATTATTGGTGTCGTCATCTCCGGTGTTCTGTTCGCTTTGCCGATGGGATAAAAACCTTACTGGACAACGGTTATGAGCTATTTGTCGAATGCGGCTCCCATCCCGTTTTATCGGCCATGGGCAGCCTACTGGATAAAAATTATTCTTGTCTTTGGTTGCCCAGTTTGCGTCGTCAAACCTCTGACCGACAACAGATCCTCGAGAGTGTCAGTCAGCTTTATCTGCGGGGATTCGCCCTGAATTGGCAAGAGATAACGGCCAATCAAGACAGTAAACCCTGTATCTTACCGACCTACACCTTTGAAAGAAGTAGTTATTGGCTAAAAACAGGCGACTTGACCCCAGAAGAAGCGCAATTATTGCCTAAATTGTCGAAATATCTCCTAGAAACACCTCCTCAACCGCCAGAAGTTGTCAAAACCACCACTGCATCATCTTCTGGTCATCTAATTACCCTTGACTCTCTTTTGGCCACACCCGCAGAGAAACAGCTTAAACAACTAGAAACCTACATTATCGGTGTTTTAGAACAGATTACCGGTTTATCCATGGTTAAGCTACATAGCAAGCAACCGCTCTCTAGTTTAGGCTTAGATTCTCTCATGTCCAGTCAATTACGACGTCAACTAGAGGAGGATTTAAAAATTATTGTTCCCGTAGAATACCTAGCGGGATTGAGTATTGAGCAGTTTTTACCGCAAATATTCAACTTAATCATCCAAAACTCCCAACCTGCAACTAGCAACAAAACTCCTCTCCCCTCAAAACAGAAAAAACCAATCAAGACGACTAAAGCCGAAAATATCTCTAATGATCCGAAACTTTGGCTAATTCGCAAACAAGCTAATCCTAACGCCCGCATTCGTCTATTTTGTTTTCCCTACGCCGGTGGGGGTGCCTCCGCATTCCAAAATTGGCTGAATTACTGCCCCAAGGAAGTGGAATTTTGGGCGATTCAACTACCCGGACGCGAAACGCGTCTTCAGGAAACTGCGATTACATCGCTAAAATCCCTGATTAATCGTCTCATTCCGATTCTGACTCCCTATTTAGACCAACCTTATGCTTTTTTTGGTCATAGCATGGGTTCTTTAATCAGTTTTGAATTAACCAGAGAATTAGCTAAAACTCGCCAAAATCTACCCCAACATTTATTTATGTCTGGATTTCGAGCGCCTCAAATTGTCAATCCCGATTTACCCATTCATCGTCTGGGAGATGAGCAATTTTTAACAGCTTTAGGTCATTTTCAAGGAACCCCAGAAACTCTCCTCAAAAATCCTGATTTAATGGCGGCTTTTTTACCAATTTTACGAGCAGATTTCAAACTCCTAGAGACCTATTCTTATCAACAAGGTCAACCCTTAAATTGTCCTATTACCGTTTTTGGAGGCCACAACGATGCCAAGGTTTCTGCCGATCAATTACAACAATGGCAACTGCAAACCAATCAAGATTTTGTCCTGCATACCTTACCCGGAGGACATTTCTTTATCAATCAACATACGGAGAAAATTATGAAAATAATTTGCCACAGTTTACGAGAGTTTCCTGAACAAATGACTGCCTAATCAACCAATTATTCAAGGGAGAAAAATCATGACTTTAGATTACAAAGAGCAATACTGTATTATTGGGGCTGGTGCCGCAGGATTAGCGGCGGCTAGAGCCTTAAGCAAAGCCAAAATTCCCTTTAATGTTATCGAATCTGCTCAGGATGTTGGGGGTATTTGGATTTATGACCGTCCCGATAGTCCAATGTATAAAAATACGCATCTAATTGGCCATAAAACCACACAACCTTTTTCCGATTTTCCCATGCCAAAAGATTACCCAGATTATCCCAATCATCGGTTAGTCTATGAATATCTTCGCAATTATGCCGCTCATTTCAATCTCTATGATTTCATGGAATTTAATCTCAGCGTGGAGAAAGTAAAAAAAGCGGGTAACTTTTGGGATGTCACCCTTAGCAACCAAGAAACCAGACGATACCGAGGGGTTTTAATCGCTAGTGGTTATCATAGTAAACCGAATATTCCTCAATTTTCTGGGCATTTTGACGGGGAAATTATCCATTCAAAAGATTATGATAATCCCGCTCAATTAAATGCTAAAAAAGTCCTGGTAGTTGGAGCGGGACAATCAGCCATGGATTTAGTCGTCGAAGCGGCTATTAATGGTAGTAAAACTTTCCATAGTACCCGCCGTGGCTTTCTCTGTATGCCGAAATTTTTGTTCGGTTTGCCCCCAGAATGGGTGATGATTAACACGCCAATCATGAATCTAATTCCAGCCCAAGAACACATGAAAATGATGGCTTTATTATCACCAATAGCTCTATTCTTACAAGGAGTTAATCTCAAAAAACTCAATATTCCTACAGATTGTAAAAGTAACGGTCTAATTATTCCCAACAGTGACCAACAAATCTATCGTTATTATGTGCATGGAGATGTCACCCATAAGCCTAATATCCAAGAATTAGACGGAAAGAATGTTATTTTTGCCGATGGCAGTACAGAAGAAATTGATCTGATTATCTACGCCACTGGTTACAAAATTGAATTTTCTTTTATTGACAAATCAGATTTAAATTGGCAAGAAGGAACCACCCAGCCCAACCTCTATATGAATGTTTTTCACCCAGAGGAAAATAACCTGTTTGTCATCGGAATGGTTCATCCCACTGGCACCCACTGGCGAGTATTTGAAGAACAAAGTAATTTAGTGGCCGCTTATCTACAAGCTCAGGATAAAAAATCCCGGTTTGTCTATAAATTTGAAAAGCTAAAACGTCAAATTAGTGCCAATTTAAGCGCCGACAATAAACACCATAGCGGTACTCACTCCTTAGTGATTGACAAATTGGGTTATATACGCCAAGCCCAAGGATTAGCTCGCCGATTACTGGCTTAAATCTCCCAGGATAATTCCCCCCCTCTGAAATCCCTCTCTCTTAACTCCAATGCCCTACATTATTGAGACAGCTACCGGTTTTCCAGAACATTACTATCCCCAAGAAGTTCTAGAAGTCAATATCAGAAATCATTGTGCTAATCTTCTTCAAGATTATTGCCGAGAAAATCAACTCGACTTCCAGGAACAAACCTTTTTTGATTTAGAACAAATTCATCGTTTTTTCAGTAATGTCAAAATTCAAGGGCGATACTTCACTATTCCCCTAGATGAATTCGATGCCGATAATCCTCCTGGAATCGCCCAACCCTTTCGTCAAATGGTCGATCTAACTATGGATTTAGTAACATCGACAGTAACTAATTTGCTCAAAAAAGCCGCTCTTTCTCCCAAAGAAATCTCCCTAGTTACTTCCGTTACTGTTCTTCCTTCCGTTCCTTCCCTAGAAAGTTTACTCCTCAATCGTCTAGATTTTTCCCTCGATATCAAGCGGCAAGCGTTATCCGGTGTCGGCTGTTTGGGAGGCGCCCAAGGATTAGCCAGAGTAAACGATTATCTGCAAGGACATCCCACCGAAGCAGCGATTTTGTTTACCACCGATCCCTCCTCTGGCCTTTGGCAAGGGTCAATTCATAGCGATTTAACGGAATTATTGGGACAATTACCCGAAGATCCGTCTCAATATAGCAATATCATTATGACCCTTGTGGTAGCGGCTTTATTTGGCGATGGAGTCGGCACGGTTCTCTTAGCGGGAGATGAACATCCCTTAGTCAAGCAAGGTAAAGCAAAACTGAAGATTATCGGCACTCAATCGCTGTTAATGCCCCACACAGAGCATTTAATGGCATTACCTTTAACAGACTACGGTTTTCGCCAAATTCTTCGCCCAGAAGTCTCTGATTACGTCAAGGGTGGGGTGAGAAAAGCGGTGACATCTTTACTGGAAAAAACAGGAGTTTCCCTCGAGGAAATTGTCTGTTGGATGGTGCATCCGGGGGGTCCAAAGATTCTCGATGCAATAGTTGAAGAATTTCAGTTAGAACCAGATGTTTTACAGGTTAGTTGGGATATTTTGGCAGAAATTGGCAATATTGCCTCTGCTACTATCCTCTGCATTCTCGATGAAACCCTTTCCCGTCCCCATCCTCCCACGGGTTCCTACGGATTAATAATTTCCATGGGGCCTGGATTTGCTCAAGAAGCCATTTTAGTTCAATTCTAAGGATATTTAAGGATGTTAAGCCAAATAGTTTTCATTGCCCTGATTAGTTACATTATTGTCCAACGAGTGCGCGTTACTCGTCTGAGTAAACAGAATATGGCCAAAGTCTTAGCGGAAGGTGGCAAACTGCATAGTTCTAATTATGTGGGATTCGTCAAGATTTTCCAATCTAGCTGGATGCTTTGCATGATCGGGGAAGTTTATCTGCTCGATCGACCTTTTATTCCAGCATTGGCTTTATTTTCCCTAATTACTACTTTTTTAGCTCAAAAGCTCCGCTATGCCTCCATTGAAGCCTTGGGCGATCGCTGGATTCATCAGGTGGTCACGGTTCCTCAGACACCCGTGATCGACAATGGCATTTATCAATATATCCGTCATCCTAACTGGTGGGCCATGATCACGGAATTAGCGGTGGTTCCCCTGTTTCATACCGCTTATCTGACATCTATAGTCTTTAGTCTCCTGAATGCTTGGTTATTAATCCAACGCATTCCGGCTGAAGAAGAAGCTTTAAGTCAAGACACCAATTATCAAGCAGTTTTCGCCAATACTCCCCGTTTTATTCCTAGTTTTAGCGCAATTTTCTCTCGCAAACAGCAACCGCTTAAAAGTTAATTGCCACGGATAGCAGGGCCGGTTCCCTACGGCCCTTTAATTACCCCTCATACCTGAATTTCAAGGAGAAAAAAAATACTATGGACTCTCTAATTGTTTCCGAAAATATTATTAGCGACAATTTAACTAACGCTCTACAAGAATGGGAAAATTTATTAGGCTCCGAATATGTCAGCACCGATAACAAAAAACGCCTAGAAGCCGAGACCGCTACCTACGAAACCCATGCTAAAATCCCGGCAATTATTCGCCCAGGTAATCGTCAAGAAGTCCAAGAATCTCTAAAAATTGCTAATCGCTATCAAACCCCTGTCTATCCTATTAGTACAGGTAAAAATTGGGGTTATGGTTCGCGAGTTCCTAGCCGCACCGGTTCGGTTTTAATGGATTTGAGTCGATTAAATCAGATTTTGGATTATAATGAAACCCTAGCTTATGTAACTATTGAAGCGGGTGTTACTCAGCGACAACTCTACGATTTTTTGCAGAAAAATGGCAATAAATTATTAATGAGTGTCACCGGTTCGACTCCTGATTCTAGTATTATTGGCAATATTCTCGAACGGGGTGAAGCCAAAGGACCTTTGGGAGATCGCTTTAATCATGTCTGTGGAATGGAAGTAGTTTTGCCCACAGGTGAATGTGTTCATACGGGATTTAATCGCTTTGAAAACTCCCAAATAGGGGCGGTCAATCGTTGGGGAGTCGGTCCCTATTTTGATGGAATTTTTACCCAATCTAACCTGGGAATCGTCACCAAAATGACTTTTTGGTTAACGCCCTATCCTGAATATTTTCAGGCTTTTTTCTATAGCATCGATCAAGAAAATAAATTAGAGTTATTGATCGATCAACTACGTCAACTGAAAATGGCAGGGGTAATTAAAACCACCTTCCACATTAATAATAACTACCGAATGTTGTCCATTCAACAACAATATCCCTGGCAGGAATGCCAAGAAAAAACTCCTTTACCCCCCGATTTATTAGAACAATTAAGTCATCAATGGGGCGGCGGTGTTTGGATAGGAGAAGGAGCTTTATATTCGGCTTCACCAGAACAGGGAAAAGTCGAAAGAAACCTAATTGAAAAAGCCTTGAAAGGAATTGTCAATAAACTTATGTTTTTTGATGAAAATAAGTTCAAAATGGCCAGCAAAATGAGTCCCATTTTTAAAGTATTTACTGGTGTGGAAATTAAGGACAAGGTGGATTTAATTTATCACAAAAATCCCCAACGAGGAATGATTACCGAAAAAGTGCTGAAGATGGCTTATTGGCGCAAAAAAACGCCCCCCACCGATAGGTTGAATTTAGACCTGGATGCCTGTGGCATGATTTGGTGTGTTCCCGCTGTTCCTTTTCTGGGAAATCATCTCAGAAATGCTCTCAATATTATCAGCAGCATCGCTCAAAAATATGGTTATGAACCTAATATCGGCATTAACTGTGTTACCGAGCGCAATATCAACATCAATGCTGCCATTTTTTATGATCGATTGCTAGAAGGAGAAGACCAAAAAGCCTTAAATTGTCACGATGAAATGTTGGCAGAATTGATCAATCAAGGCTATTATCCCTACCGTCTTAGTACCCACTCTATGAATAGTTTACCCGTAGCCCAAGACGATTATAGTTGCTTAATCCAGAAAATTAAAGACAGCTTGGATCCGAATCACATTCTCTCACCCGGTCGCTACGAATTTCTTTAAATAAGCCTAACAATCTACTGCTAACTACCCATCTCTCCCCCAATTCTAATGACTTCTAGCACTTCTAGCAAATGGCAACATCTCCGAATAGATTATCTTCCTTATATCACCGGTTGGTTTGGTAACTTTATCGTTAACAATGCCCTTCTAACCATGCTAATTTATCGCTACGACCCGGGCATTCCCAATGACTATAACTTATCCATTTTATTGCCCTCTGCTTTAGTGGGGATAGCGATAATGATTAGCCGTATTGCTGGGGCTTTTGTGCAGCCAGTAGTCGGTTATTTTTCCGATCGCTTTTGGAGTCCTTGGGGCAAAAGAAGACCATTTATACTGGCCAGTTTAGTCCCTTTAATTGGTGGTTTTATCCTGTTGTTTAATCCCCCTAATAACTTAAATCAAACCACTTACTTCATTTATTTAGTCACCATGCTTTGGGTGTTTTATGTGGGCATGGCATCCTACCATGTTCCCTATTTAGCCTGGTTGCCCACTCTCGCTAAAAGCCCAGAAGGAAGAGTTAAATTATCAACTCAAATCGGAATTTTTGGTTTAGTTGGTGCCACCATTGGTGGGATTATTGCCCCTTGGTTAACTGATAGTTATGGCTTTCATGGGATGGGTATTGCTATTAGTCTTATTGGGCTAATTACTCTAGCTATGCCCTTGCTAGAAAAAGAAGAATATAGTCCTTCTAAGGGGAAATATCCTAACTTTAAAACCACCTTAACGGCGGCTTTTACCAATCGGACTTTTTGTATATATATGATCACCATGATCTTGGCGTGGATGGTGATTAGTATTATCTCGGTGATTCCGACTTTTTTAGTAATTGCTCTCCTCAAACGAGAGGTAAGTTTTGCCGCCGTGATTAATACTATTATCGTGGGGAGTGCCTTAGCTGGATTTACCCTAGTTTTACCCTTAGCGCAAAAATATGGCAAAAAACTGGTTTTTCAAGGTTCTTTAATCTGGGTTGGCCTGGGTATGATTGCCATGGCCTGTGGTCGCTTTTGGTGGCAAGATTCTTTGATTCCTTGGTTAATCCTTTCAATCATCGCTAATTTAGCCCTAGCCAGCTTTTTTAGTCTGCCGAATGCCATGTTATCGGACATTATCGATCAAGATGCGGAGCAACAGGGAATGGGACGAGAAGCAATATTTTTTGGAACTAGGGGTCTCCTAATTCAATTTAGCCAAGGTGCGGGGTCTTTTCTAACAGGATTAATCCTTTCTTTCGGGAAAACTCCTGATAACCCCTGGGGGGTACAAATTGCCTTTTTGTGCGCCGGTATATTATCCCTAGCAGCGGCTTTTGTCCTCCGGCCTTATGCGATCAAAAAATAGTTCTTTCCTCGCTAATCTGTTATTACTCTTGACAAAACCCTACTCATTTGGAACTAGATTATGACTTCCCCCAATCCCATCACCAAACAGCAAGAAACTGCTATCAAAAAACTGCGATTGCCCTGGCGATTAATTATTACTGGGATCCTAGCGGCCACCTCGGTTTTTGCCTATCCTACCCTGCGTAATGTCCTCTTAGAAGACACCTCTGAATCCACCACCTCAGAAGAAACCGCTTCGTTAGCAATCGATAAGAGCAAGACGGCAGCCTTACCTGTGCGAACCTTAACTTTAAGTCCTGTCACCCATCACCAAGAACCGCGCCGTTATACGGGTAATATTGTGGCTAAACGGACAAGTGAACTAGGATTTGAGCGTTCGGGACAATTAATTAGTTTATTGGTTCAAGAGGGTCAAGAGGTACGCCGAGGTACTTTAATTGCTACTCTAGATACACGCAATTTAGAAGCACAAAAACAAGAACTCATCGCCCAGCGATCGCAAGCGACGGCTAAACTGCAAGAATTACAAGCTGGTTCCAGGAAAGAAAGTATCGCCGCAGCCCAAGCAAAAGTCCGCGATCTCAGGGAACAATTAGCTTTAGCCCAATCTAAATACCAAAGACGGCTAGGATTGTATCAAGAAGGGGCAATTACTAGAGAACAACTCGAAGAAGTGCAAACAGATGTTAATGCACAACAAGCGAGAATTGATGAAGCCCAAAGTCAATTAGATGAACTCAAAGCTGGTACTCGTCCCGAATTGATTTCTCTGCAAAAAGCCGTTATTGACCAATTTGATGCCCAACTGAAGAATATTAAATTAGAGATTGAGAAAAGCCAACTTCAAGCCCCCTACGATGGCACTATTGCCCTCCTTCACGTCAATATTGGCACTGTTGTTTCTGCAAGTAATCCGATCGTTCGTTTAGTGGAAAGTAATAAACTGGAAGCGCGTATAGGGGTTCCCATTGACCAGTCCGAAAACTTACCAATTGGCAGTAAACATCGTTTAAAAATTGGTAACAAAATATTAACAGGACAAGTCACTTCAACCTTGCCCCAAATCGATCCGACTACCCGTACCGCCACGGTTATTTTAAGTTTAAATCAGACTCAGGGCCTGATTCCGGGGCAAGTGGTCAGCCTAGAATTATCTCAATCAGTTCCACAATCGGGCTATTGGTTGCCCACAGAAGCTTTAGTACAAGGCACGAGAGGATTATGGTCTTCCTATGTTCTAGGAGAAGCTAATCCCGATAATCCTCGACAGTTTACCGTCAAACGCCAAGATTTAGAAGTTCTAGCGATTCAAGGCGATCGCTTGTTGGTGCGCGGGACTCTCACCTCCGGTGATCGAGTGATCGTCGAAGGGGTTCACCGCATCGTACCCGGGCAAATGGTGGAAATTTGGTAGTCAGTGGTCATTAATCAGCTTTATTATCCCTAATAATCTCCAATGAATAACTTATTTGAACGTAAACCTAGATTACTAATTCTGACCTTAATTCTGATTATTGTCTGGGGATTGTCTTCCTTTCAAATTTTGCCGCGCATGGAAGATCCCGAAACAATTAATCGAGGTGCCACCATTACCACCAATTTACCCGGTGCCAGTCCTTATCGGGTCGAATCCCTAGTGACCGAAAAAATTGAACAATCTCTCTCTAGCATCAAAGAAATTAGCCTGATTGAGTCCTCCTCAGAATTAGGGCGTTCCACGGTCAATATTGAACTTAAAGATGAAGTGACTGATGTGGATCCCGTCTGGTCACGCATTCGCGATCGGATTACCGATGTCATCCCGGAACTACCCCCAGAAGCCCAAAGACCCTTATACGAAGAAGGATATAGTAAAGCCTTTAGTTTATTGACTGCCATCCTTTGGGATCTAGATACCGCTCCTAATTACGCTATTTTACGCCGACTTGGCCAAGAACTGTTCGATGAATTAGAAGCCCTTTGGGGAACCGAAAGGGTTGAGTTAGTCGGGGTTCCAGCCGAGGAAATTTTAGTCGAAATCGATCCGGTGAAATTATCCTCCCTGGGCCTAACCGCCGTCGAAGTTGCCCAACAAATTCAAACCAGTGATGCCAAGGTTGCCGCCGGACAACTTCGCAGTAATCGCAATAATTTATTATTGGAAGTCGATACCAGTTTAGAATCACTCTCTCGGATTCGAGCCATTCCGATTCGTTACAGTAATGAGGGACAATTTACCCGTTTAGGAGATATCGCTCTAGTTACCAAGGGAATTCAAGAACCACCACCAGAACTAACCATTATTAACGGTAAACCGGCTATTGTGGTGGCCGCTATGATGGAATCGGGGCAACGCATAGACGAATGGACAGCGGCAGCCCAGGCCAAGTTAGACCTGTTTCGCCCTTCTCTCCCCCAAGGTGTGAGCCTCAAGATAATTTTTGCCCAAAATCGTTATGTGGCTAACCGACTCGATGGATTATTCAGCAACATGATCCTAGGGTTACTCTGTGTCATGGGGACAGCTTTTGTGATGATGGGATGGCAGTCCGCCTTGGTAGTAAGTGTATCGCTGCCTTTATCGATCCTGATGGTCTTTGCCGGTATGAATCTCTGGCAAATTCCCCTACATCAAATGTCGGTGACAGGAATTGTTATTGCTTTGGGACTTTTGATCGATAACGCTATTGTGATTGTCGATGAACTGCAAAAAGGACTACGGACGGGAATAGCTCACGAACATATTGTTGCTGAAACCGTTAAACAGTTAGGGATTCCCCTCTTAGCTTCTACCCTAACCACGATTTTGTCTTTTATGCCGATCGCTCTTTTGCAAGGAGGCATTGGCGAATTCGTGCGTACTATCGCCCAAACAGTGATCTTAGCCTTGGTTAGTTCTCTAATTTTGTCCCTAACGATTATTCCTGTCCTCAGTTTACGTTTATATCAACTGACTCATCGATCGCACCAGACAAAAACCCATTGGTGGGATACGGGAATTAATTTACCGCTCCTAACGGGGTTATATCGCCAAATTTTGAAGTTAATTCTCTATTTTCCCGTATTAGGTCTGGTTATTGGCTTGATTGTCCCAATTACTGGCTTTGTTGTCGCTGGCACTCTCCCGGAAGAATTCTTTCCGCCGGCAGAACGAGATCAGTTAACCCTAGAAATCGAACTGGCCCCCACCACAACCCTAGAAGTAACTCAGGTAAAAGTGGCTCAAGCTGAAAAAATACTGCTAGATCATCGAGAAATTGGGGAAGTTCACTGGTTTTTAGGGCGTAATGCTCCCCCCTTCTACTATAATCTCTCCGATGGCGTCAAAGACTCTCCTAATTTTGCCCAAGCGTTGATTCAACTTCGGCAAGTTTCTGATGAACCCCAATTGATCGAAACCTTACAAAAACAATTAAGTCAAGCTCTACCGATGGCAAGGGTATTAGTCAGCCCCCTAGAACAGGGTCCACCGGTGGGAGCCCCGATCGAAATTAGGGTTTATGGCTCAGAATTGGAGATGTTAAGGAAAATTGGCGAGTCCCTACGGGAAGAACTGGCAAAAATACCCGAAATAACCTATTCTGTTGCTGATTTAAGTGAAATTCAAGCTAAATTAGCCTTAAAAATTAATGAAGAAAAAGCTCGACTAATTGGTTTGGATAATGCGGCGATCGCCAGTCAATTGGATAACCTTTTAGAAGGTTCTGTGGGTGGCTCGATTTTAGAAGCAACGGAAGAATTACCCGTACGAGTCCGAGTCGCTAATCGCGATCGCGAGCAACTGCCACAAATTGCCTCTTTAAATATTCTCGGTAATTCCGCCACTGCTGAACGGGCGAATATTTCCCTTTCCTCCGTGGCAGAATTTGATTTTCTCCCCGAATTAGCCACGATTCCTCGACGAAATGGCAAGCGAATTAATACGGTGAAGGCCTATGTTCAAGCTGATGCGATCGCTGCAACGGTTTTAGACGAATTTCGCCAAAACTTAGAATCGGGCAAATTTTCTCTTCCGCCAGGGTATCGGCTCGAATTTGGCGGAGAGGAAGAAGAAAGAGATACGGCTGTGGCTAATCTAATTGCTAGTGTGGGAGTCTTGGCGATTCTAATGCTATCAACCCTTGTTCTTTCTTTTAACTCCTTCCGTCTTGCTGCCCTAGTTACTGTCGTCGGTATTAGTTCAATTGGACTAGCCTTATTTTCCCTCTGGTTATTTGAATATCCCTTGGGATTCATGTCCATTTTAGGCACTATCGGCTTAGTTGGGGTTTCCGTTAATGACTCTATTGTCGTGGTGGCGGCTTTACAAGCTTTACCGCCCCATCTTCAACGCCAACGCAAGGCAATCCGGGAAGTGGTCATTGCTTCCACCCGTCACATTCTCACCACTACCTTAACCACCGTGACGGGATTTGTGCCATTATTCCTCTACGGCGGCGCTTTTTGGGAACCCCTCGCTATCTGTATTTCCATCGGGGTGGTCGGAACCACCCTAAGCGCGCTGGTATTTGTCCCGTCGGGATGGTACTATCTCGCTCAAGCCCAAAAGGTTTCCCCTCTGTCTGTTTCTGAGTAGCTTGATTAAATGCCACTTTTGTAGAGACGTTGCTAGACAACGTCTCTATTGATTTGGGTAAAAATAGCCTGAAAGTCCTCTCGGCTCCACCGCCCTGATCCGAGAAAATAGGGATAATTGGCTGGGTTAAATATAATCGAGTTTGAACAATAGATAAGTTTTTTAACAAGAGTAGTTTTAGATACTAATTACCCGATGGACTGGGGTAGAATTGGGAAAACCAGTCCAACTGTTTTAGCCAAGCTATTTAACTATGATTAAAATTAACTTGCTGTTCGGGTTATCTTCCCTTAAAAAATCGAAAAAAAACTTTACATAAACTCAAAGGAGGGCCTCGTAAATTGCTCATCTAAAAGCAGAGTGAGTTATCGGACAAAGTTTTTAGGTGCTTTTGTTGATTACTTCTTAACCACCGTCTTAAAGTAGAAGAAGGGAGATGAAAGTTAATCAGTTACTAAGACGCTACGAACAAGGAGAGCGGGATTTTTTAGCCATTGACTTGATGAGTCTAGATCTACAACAAGTGACTCTGATTGCCGTCAATTTTGCTGCGGCCAATTTGCGCGGAACTAATTTGAGTCGCTCTTTTCTGACTAAATCAAATCTGCGGGGAGCGAGTTTGAATTGGGCGAATTTAACCTATGCCAAATTAAGTCAAGCGCAATTAGTGGAAGCGGACTTAACCAAAGCCAATCTCACCGGGGCCTTTATGGTTCAGGCAAACCTGCGTAACTCGCGATTAAGTGGGGCGGATCTTTCCCATGCTAATCTCCGGGGGGCGAATTTATGCGGGGCGAATTTATGCGGGGCGAATTTATACTTAGTTAATCTCTTGGAGGCAACCCTAGATAAAGTTAATCTCAATTGGGCTAATTTGCAAGAGGCGCGGTTAAGTGGGGCTAAATGTCGTCAGATTTCCGCAAGGGAAGCCAATTTTAGCGGCTCTTTTCTGAAAGAGGTGGACTTTCAAGGGGCCAATTTAGAAAGGGCTAATTTTAGCGAGGCACGTCTGACGGGTAGTGATTTACGCGGGGCCAATTTAGCGGGTGCTAATCTAGCGGGAGCGCGTTTACAAGAAGTAAATCTACAGGGAGCGGACTTGAGGGGTGCTAACTTGACGGGGACTTGTTTTGAGAGCGTCACCGGTTGGACAGAAACCGCCCAAGAAGATGATATTTTTCCCCTAGACTGGTTTCAGCCCCGTTTTGCCACTTAAAAGTCAATATGTCTGCCGAAAGTCCCTCCTTTTCCTATCAATTAACGATTAGCTGGAGTGGTTAATCTTTGGTTAGGAATGGGGATTGGGGGAGCATTATTCGGCTCGTCCTCGAAGGGTAAAGCAGGAGGAGGAGGAGTGGTAAGCTAAACGGCGCTTAACCTGCATGATCCAACAGCTATAACCCTTTTGGAGTCTATATCGGTGATCCGAAGTAAAAGCCGTTTAGCTTAGCACTGGGAGATGGTGCTGGAGATGGCGTGGGATTAACGGCAGCGGGGGGACTTTTCGGGGTGACTACGGGTGCGGGAGAGCTAAAACCGAGGAGATCTTTGCCAAAGGGAAAAACATTTCTCCAGCGTTGAATATTGGGATGACCAAACCAATCTTGACGGGACACCTTCACCGAGAGCAAAGGTGCGATCGCCCCTGATTTTTCGGCCGTTATCAATAAATCAATTTTATTAAGACCCTGTTGTTGATTAAAACGACTGATGATAGTTTTCTCTGCTAATTGCGATGCTCTAGTCAATAATCCTTCGTAGGATTCTCCCCGTTTAACTGTGATGGGAAGATTAACAGTGGATTGAGCAAAAACCACATCAACGGCGATAATTCCCGTCAGCAGCGTTAAAACAGTAATAGACTTGTACATAGGACAGACGGTTAAACAGGCACTCCCTCGCTAGGGTCGGGATCTTCCCTGTTAGAGTTCCCCGATCGCTTTCTTAAATTACCATGACCGCTCTCTGGCCACAATTGAAATTTTTCGGTAGCGAAATCGTCCTTAGTCCCTAGTAATAGGCAATAGGGGAATAATTGGGGCTGGCTGAATAAATCTAAAAACTTTGTTGGATAAGCTAAACGGCGCTTAACCTGCATGATCCAACAGCTATAACCCTTTTGGAGTCTATATCGGTGATCCGAAGTAAAAGCCGTTTAGCTTAATATCTTTAGGCTTTTTTCAAATCAAAAAGTGCCAGCCGAGAGTAATCGGGGGGAAAATTCAGGGACTTTTTTCCTGAAAATGGGTAAAACCCCACACCCCACACCAACGCAAAACTTTTTTAGTATAACCTAATTGTATTTGGCCCCATCGACCAGAGGTTGTTAATTATGACACAAACTAGCGAAACCGTTACCTATTCTCTCGAATCTGTCCTAAAAGAAATTAAAGATAGCATTAAAGAGGTTAATCAGAAAATTGACTCTCTCCAAAGAGATATGGGTCAGAAAATAGATTCCTTTCAGAGAGATGTGGATCAAAAATTTGACACCCTGCAAAGAGATGTGGATCAGAAAATCGACAATCTCCAAAGAGATATGGATCAAAAATTTGACAGTCTCCAAAAAGATGTTAATCAAAAATTTGACAGTCTCCAAAAAGATGTTAATGATTTAAAAGTGGAAGTCACAGAAATCAAAGGAGATATTAAAACTCTTGATCAGAAAGTCGAAACAATGGATAAACGACTAGAAAAAGTTGAAGATAATTATGCAATCTTAGTTAAAGATATTGCTGACTTGAAAGGGTTTAAATCCCTGATTATCCCCATGGTTGTGGCTTTTTTAAGTGCCGTGGTAACTTTGGGATTGCGCGGCTTTTTTCTTGGCAACAAACCTTAATTTTTTATTTCAATAAAGTAGTTATCTGTAAGAGGGGTTTAATTATGACACAAACTAGCGAAACCGTTACCTATTCCCTTGAATCTGTCCTGACAAGAATCGAGAGTAAAATCGACAATCTCCAAAGAGATGTTAATCAGAAAATCGACAATCTCCAAAGAGATATGGATCAAAAATTTGACAGTCTCCAAAGAGATATGGATCAAAAATTTGACAGTCTCCAAAAAGATGTTAATGATTTAAAAGTGGAAGTCACGGAAATAAAAGGAGATATTAAAACTCTTGATCAGAAAGTCGAAACAATGGATAAACGACTGGAAAAAGTCGAAGATAGTTATGCAATCCTAGTTAAAGATATTGCTGACTTAAAAGGTTTTAAATCCCTGATTATCCCCATGGTTGTGGCTTTTTTAAGTGCCGTGGTAACTTTGGGATTGCGCGGCTTTTTTCTTGGCAATAAACCTTAAATATATCGGTGAATATTTTAATCATCAAGTTTATTTTGTAATCTACCAATAAAATCCATGAGTTTTTGTATTAATCCTCATTGTCCCAAACCGAAAAGTATCACGGAGAGTCGTTACTGTCAATCCTGTGGTTCCGACTTGCTTTTAAATGGTAAATATCGAGTCACAAATTTATTGAGTGCCAAAGGTGGATTTGGTAATACCTATGAAGTGATAGATGAACGTAAAATACCCAAAGTATTAAAAGTTCTTACCTACGATTCTAGCAAAGCTATTGATTTATTTCAACAGGAAGCCAATCTTTTAAAACAATTAAATCACCCCGGTATTCCCAAAGGAGAAAACTATTTTATTTATCATCCCCGGGAGAGTCAAACTGCTTTACACTGTTTAGTCATGGAGAAAATTGCTGGTATTGACTTAGAAGAACATCAAAAACAAAGAGGATTTAAACCGATTGATTATAATCTCGCTTTGGATTGGTTAACTCAGTTAGCTAATATTCTCCATGAAGTTCATAAACATAAATTCTATCATCGTGATATAAAACCTTCTAATATTATCTTAAAACCCGATGGTCAATTAGTTTTAATTGATTTTGGGGCAGCGCGACAAGTGACTAAAACTGTCCTAGCAGGAGGTAAAAATACAGGAATTTATACCCCCGGATATGCTCCTCCTGAACAATCTCTTGGTCACTCTGTCCCCCAATCAGACTTTTATGCTTTGGGCAAAACTTTCGTCTTTTTGTTAACCGGTAAAGAACCCAGTGACCCGAAAATTTACAATATTAATACCAATGAATTTAACTGGCGTAAATATGCGCCAAATATCCCTTCTCGATTAGCAGATTTTATCGATAATTTAATGGCAGAAAAACCTATTGATCGACCTAAAGACACCAAAACTTTGCTAAAAATTATTACTGATATTAAAGCCAATACCCATCAAACTAAAAAAACTAAAAAAACTAAAAAAACTAAAAATTCTTCTCTTGAAAAACCTAAAATTATTCCTATTCCCAATCCTGCACTTATTTCTTTACTCGCTGCAATTTCTCCCAGTTATGCTGGGTTTTGGCTCCGGTTAAAAGCCTCTTTAATTGATTCTTTTATCGTTCTTATTATCGCCGCTTTATTAGGTGGTTATATCTGTTTTCGCTTACAACAATGGTCAACTTTTCAAGATTTAAACCTTGATTTTGATATAGCCAAAGAAATCTGGGTTTACTACGCAGCAGGATTAAGTGCAGCTGGAACAACAATTTTTGGTTTTGCTTTATTTATAGCGGCAATTATCTATAATATTCAAGCCAAAGTTAACTTTACTCACGAACATATTGCCATCCTGACCGCTCTCGGTTTAGGAATAGTTATTAAATGGTTATATTATGTTTTCTTAGAATATCTTTTTAAAGCCACTATTGGTAAAATGTTTTTTGATTTATCCGTCACCGATAGCCAAGGCCGACGCATATCTTTTGCAAGAGCAAATCGCCGCTACTTACTAAAATATCTCTCCACTGCTCCCTTATATTTGGGCTTTTTACTGGCAGCCTGGACAAAGAAAAAACGCGCCCTTCATGACATGATTTCTGGTACACAAATCCGCAAGAAAAAGTAACCAGATGCTAGAAAAGTAGGGAGATGAGAGCGGGACGATAGGATAAAATTAACTACAATAGGGACAAGATATTCCTGCTCGGTAATTGGGGGACTGTTTATCTTTTTCATCGATGGGATGACCGCAAGCGGGACACATTTCATAATGTCCTACCTCTAAATTAGCTGTTAGTGCCACTCTTTGATCGAAAACAAAACATTCTCCTTGCCAAAGACTCTGATCAGGACTAACTTCTTCTAAGTATTTCAAAATACCTCCCTCTAGCTGATAAACTTGAGAAAAACCTTGATTTAATAAAAAAGCTGCCGCCTTTTCACAGCGAATTCCCCCCGTACAAAAAAGAGCTATTTTTTTATCGTTAATACGATCAAAATTGTCGTGAATATACTCAGGAAATTGGCGAAAATGCTGGATTTCTGGGTTAAGCGCTCCCGCAAAAGTACCGATCTTCACTTCATAATTATTACGAGTATCGATCACTACCACGTCCGGCTCTTTCAGCAATTGGTTCCACTCTTCAGTTTTGAGATGAATTCCTGTGTTTTCGAGAGGATTAGCCTTGGGTTGACCAAAAGTCACAATTTCCTGTTTTAAGCGAATTTTTAAGCGTTGAAAGGGCAAATAATCGCAAACAGACTCTTTCACTTCTAGATTAGCTAAACGAGTATCGGTTTTTAACCAACTAATCACCTCAGCGATCGCTTGACTGTTCCCGGCGATCGTTGCATTAATCCCCTCGGCTGCCAGAAGAATAGTTCCTTTAATTCCTCTTTCTTGGCAGTATTTTTGTATTTCTGGCTGTTTTTGACGATAATCTGACAAAGCCACAAACTGGTAAAAAGTGGCGACTAGATAAGACATGGCAGGCAAGGGAAAAATTAACTTGTAATATTTTTCACTATAGGTTATGATAACGAAAGTGTCCTAAAAACCAGATCGGGGGTTTAGCTCAGTTGGTAGAGCGCCTGCTTTGCAAGCAGGATGTCAGCGGTTCGAGTCCGCTAACCTCCATAGTCCTGACTGATTTCCCCTTGCTTGGTGATTAGCTCAAGTCTTCTTGGGGAGACAATTAGCTAGGGGTTGCCGAAAAAATCTAAAAACCTTGTTGGGTAAGACTTTTAGACCTTTTGTCAATCAAAAGGTACCAGATATGGGAGTGATCGGGGGGAAAATCCCTGGACTTTTTCCCTGAAAATTAGGTAATTGACCCCCTCAAAATCGGTAAAACCCTACACCCCACACCCCACACCCCACACCCTGTCCCCACGAAAAACTTTTTCAGCAGACCCTAGTTAATTATTAAATGATGTCTCGTACCTATCAAGCTACTGGAATCAATCTACAAGGAATGGCCTTCGGAGAAGCCGATCGCCTCTTAACTATTTTGACCGCCGAGTATGGTTTAATTAGAGCCATCGCTCCAGGTGCGCGCAAGTATAAATCTTCCCTGCGGGGTAGAAGTGAACTATTTGTGGTCAATAATCTGTTGATAGTCGCTGGAAAATCCCTAGATAAGGTCGTTCAAGCTGAAACTATCGAATCTTATCCCAAATTAAGTCAAAATCTCGCCAAACTCACCGTTAGTCAATACCTCTGCGAACTGGTTTTAGCGATCGCACTGAGCGAACAACCCCAGAGGGAATTATACGAATTAATCTGCAGCCATCTGGCCAGAATTGAAGTCCTCGACGAGAATCAATACATACTTCCCTACCTTTGTCAAGCAATTTTTCATTTCTTAATAATTGCCGGCTTAGTGCCGCAAGTCCATAACTGCCTGTTGACGGGAAAAGCCTTAATTGGGGACAATTGCCTAGGATTTAGTTTCGAGGCAGGGGGCATAATAGATCTAGCTGCCCTCACAGAAACAATCAACCCGCCCAAAATCGATAGTAAACTGACGTTGCAAGAACTGCAATTACTGCAATGCCTAGGAAAAACAGATTTTCCCCCAGAAGAAAACCTTACCTCAGAACTAGCTTGGATTAACCTCGATCGTTTGCTGCGTCGCTATACTCAATATCATCTGGGAAAAACTTTTCGCTCCTCGGCATTAGTTGAGGGTTTATCTCCCTTAGAATTTTAAACAGATAGCAAAAATCATCATAATGCAACTGTTTGACTCAGAAACTGACGACGCTACGTCCAGCGCCTCCCCCACTCCTGTTTTTAATTCTTCCGATTCCTCACCGAGGCAATCCGACGCAGAAACCATGAACCGCTTGCCTAAACGTGCGCCCAAATCCAATCCCAGTCAGGGTTTTGCCCCAGTGCTAAAAAACCCGCGCTTTCTCATTCTCTGGGCGGGGGGAATTTTTTCCCAATTAGCGGATAAATTCTATTTAGTCCTGATGATCTCCCTAATTGCCACCCATTACCAAGAAGCCGATCAATCGATTAGCGGCTGGGTATCGGCGATAATGATTGCTAATACAATTCCGGCGGTGTTAGTGGGTTCGGTGGCGGGTGTATATGTTGATAGATGGTTAAAAAAACAAGTTTTAGTTATTTCTAACCTTTTACGCGGGGCTTTTGTCCTCGTCATACCCCTATTATTATGGTTAGTGCGCGAGCAAACTTTAGCGGTTCCCCTCGGTTGGTTGCCTGACGGTTTAAGAAATTGGCATTACCGGTTACAGGGAGAATTTAATTTACCCTTCGGTTTTTTCCTGTTGTTAGTCATTACTTTTCTTGTCTCCACCCTAACCCAATTTTTTGCCCCCGCCGAACAATCTACCCTGCCATTAGTGGTAAAACGTCGTCATCTTCTACCCGCTAATTCCCTCAACACTTTAACCACCATGGCAGTATTAATTATCGGTTTTGCCATCGGTGAACCGGTATTAGCTTTTGCTGATAGCATTTTCGGCACGAGAGCCGGACAATTTGATATTGGCAAAGTGATGATTGTCGGTGCTTTTTATATAATTGCCGGTTTAATTCTAATTATCCTGCGAACTAGCGAAAAATATGTTATTCCTACCGCAGAACAGCCCCATGTTTGGGAAGATATCCGCGACGGCATTCGTTACCTCAACAAAAATCATAAAGTTCGTAACGCTCTAATTCAATTAGTCATCTTATTCTGTATTTTTGCTGCTCTATCAGTATTAGCCGTCAGTATGGCGGAAAAACTACCCGGGTTAAAAGCCTCTCAATTTGGCTTTTTATTAGCCTCCTGTGGTGCGGGAATGGCAGTTAGTGCGATTACCCTAGGTTATTGGGGTCAAAAATTCTCCCACACCCGATTAAGTCTCTGGGGTTCCCTGGGTATGGCGGCAGCTTTAATCGGTTTATCCCTAGCAACAAAAAGTTTAATTTTAGCCTTCGCTATGACGGCTTTATTAGGGATTTTTGCCGCTTTAGTCGGGGTTCCCATGCAAACTACCCTACAGGCAGATACACCCCCCGAAATGCGCGGTAAAGTCTTTGGTTTAGAAAATAATGCCGTTAATATTGCCCTCTCTTTACCCTTAGCTGTCGCGGGTATCGCCGAAACTCAATTCGGACTCCGACCGGTACTATTAGCTTTAGCAGTTATGGCAGTTATCGGCGGTGGTTTTACTTGGTATGTTTCTCGCAATTTATCTAAAGATTAGCGTAACTTTTCAGTTATCAGTGATCAGTTATCAGTAATCAGTAGTTAGGAGTTAGGAGTTAGGAGTTAGGAGTCAGGAGTCAGGAGATTGAATAGAAAACGGGTTTCTTGAAGAAACCCGTTTTCTGGATCACCCTATTGCAGACAAAGAGCGAGCTAAGGTTAAGGCGGAATGTCTGCGCTTGTTAATCACTTTAAGGTTAGATGCGGCGAAAATGGAATTAATTTCTGGATTTATTGATACTTATCTCAATCTAAATCCGGTCGAAGAGATACAATTTCAAGAAGAGATTAGCACATTTAGTTAACCCGTACAGGAGGGAGTTATGCAAATTACCACCAGTTGGATGCGTCAAGGTATCGAACAAGGTATCGAACAAGGTATCGAACAAGGTATTGAACGCGGTATTGAACGCGGTATTGAACGCGGTATCGAACGCGAAAAGACATTGATTCTTCGTCAACTTAAACGCAAGTTAGGGGAGATTAATCCTTTATTAGAAACTCAAATTATGGAGTTAAGTATTGATGATGTCGAAGCATTAGGAGAAGCTTTATTCGACTTCTCTGCGGTTGAAGATTTAATCAATTGGTTAAATACTTTAACTGCCTAGCTTTGACGTTAGCGATCGCCTTTTGGAGAAAACGGGTTTCTTTAAGAAACCCGTTTTCTGCGTAAGTACAGTATATCACAAAAATTGCTTTGGTGGTTCAAGAGAACTGATAACTGATAACTGAAATGAATAACCCAAATACTGATTTTGATACTCCTTGGAAAGATGTCTTAGAAATCTACTTTGAAGACTTTGTTTCCTTCTTTTTTCCTCAAGCTCACGCGGGTATTGATTGGAATCAAGGCTTTGAATTTCTCGACAAAGAACTTCAACAAGTGGTGCGGGATGCTGAGTTAGGCAAACGTCTCGTCGATAAGTTGGTGAAAATTTATCGTATGGCGGGAGAAGAGACCTGGGTTTTAATCCACATAGAAATCCAGGGTCAGCGAGAAATTGACTTTGCTGAACGGATGTTTGTCTATTACTATCGCATTTATGATCGTTACAGGCGTTCAGTAGCGAGTTTGGCAGTTTTAGGTGATGATAATGCTTCTTGGCGACCCAATCAATTTGAGCGTGAGTTATTTGATTGTCAAGTGAGTTTTCGCTTTCCGGTCGTCAAGTTGCTAGAATTTAAGCAGCAGTGGTCAGCTTTAGCAGCCAGCCGCAATCCTTTTGCTACAGTCGTGATGGCGCATCTCCAAGCTTTAGAAACTCGGCAAAACCGAAAAAAGCGCAAAGAAGCGAAATTAGCATTAACTAAACGGTTGTACGAACAGGGTTATCAACGAGAGGATATTCTCAACCTCTTTAAGTTTATCGATTGGCTGATGAGCTTACCCACTGAATTAGAACAAGAGTTTCAACAGGAATTAAATCAGTACGAGGAGGAAAAAAGAATGCCTTATATTACCAGTGTTGAAAGAATGGGAATGGAAAAGGGGATGATTCAAAAAGCTCGAGAATCTGTCATTGATGCCCTTGAGATTCGCTTTGAGAATGTGCCTTCGGAACTGGTTGATGAGATTAGCCAAATTCAAGACACTTCTCTTCTGAAAAATCTCTTAAGACAAGCGATTACTCTTGACTCAATCTCAGATTTTCAAGGCTATTTAAATCAGTTAATCAAACCTGAATAATTCTGGTTTGTCGCCCAAGAAAACGGGTTTCTTCAAGAAACCCGTTTTCTGTATAATGTTAATTTCTGTTACAGGGGTCTTGAAAGATTGGCCATTGTTATGCTAAAACTGTTATCAATAAACTTTTGCTGTCAATGTCATGACTTCTACCCTTTTGTCGATTATTCCTGCTGTTTACGATGTTTTGTTCAATTTCGCTCAATCTGATGGTTTTTGGGCGAATTTGGCTATCGCTTTTGGCACAAGTTATGATGTGGTTAAGGCGACGGAATTACGACAACAGTGGCAAAGCCGAAATTTTAGTCAAATTCCCCCGATTGAGGTACTCAGTGATGAAGTTTTGGGGACGGCGAATGGTGCTTATGCCAGCAGTACCAATAAGATTTATCTATCAGCATCTTTTTTAAATACGGCCTCGTCAGCATCGATAGTTAATGTAATTTTAGAAGAGATTGGGCATTATGTGGATGCTCAAGTTAATCAGGTGGATAGCGCGGGAGATGAGGGGGCAATTTTTGCAGAGTTGGTGCAGGGAAATAGTCTGGATGTGGCAACCTTAGACGCTTTACGAGCAGAGAATGACCAGACAACAATTATAGTAAATGGGGAAATTATTCAAGTAGAACAGGCGAATTTTACGGGGACTAATGGGAATGACAATATTACTGGAACTTCTGGGGATGACACTATTAGTCCTTTACGAGGACAAGATAACGTCAATGGTGGGGACGGAAACGACCTATTAATTGTCAACTACTCCAGTAACACCTACGCGGGGACAACCACCTTTCCCGCAGGAATAGGTAGCAGTATTTTTGAGAGTGGTGGGGCTTGGAGTGGT
>NZ_JAPZQM010000151.1:0-15435 GCF_027530565.1 Microcystis sp. LE19-10.1B
AAGAGTACAAGAGCGACTATCTCAACAATCTGTTATTGGCTCTCCCAGGTTTGGTGGGTAAAATGTATTCTAAGATACATTACTCCTAGCGAGGGAGTGGAGCGAACCACAAAGACACAAAGGACACAAAGATCGATCCTGAGTAAGTTAAACTTATCACACAGAACCTAGAAGAGCCTGTTATTTTTCGTGCTGTTCGTAAGCTGAGACAATTTTTTGTACTAGGGGATGACGCACCACATCGGCCCGGGATAGGTAACAAAAAGCGATCCCTTCTACTGATTTGAGGATTTTTTGAGCGGCAATTAACCCCGATTCCTGTTGTTGCGGTAAATCGGTTTGGGTGACATCTCCAGTTACTACCATGCGCGAACCGAATCCCAAGCGAGTTAAGACCATTTTTAACTGTGCTGGGGTAGTATTTTGGGCCTCATCAACGATAACAAAAGCATTAGCTAGGGTTCGTCCCCGCATATAAGCTAAGGGTGCGATTTCGATTTTACCCCGTTCCATCAGGTCGGGAATTTTGGCCGCTTCGATAAATTCGTATAAAGCATCGTAGAGGGGACGCAAAAAAGGATCGACTTTTTGCTGTAAATCCCCCGGGAGAAAGCCTAATTTTTCCCCCGCTTCCACGGCCGGCCGGGTGAGGATAATCCGTTCTACTTTATCTTCTAATAGAGCTTGTACGGCTAAAACGGCGGCTAAAAAGGTTTTCCCCGTGCCGGCAGGTCCAATACAAAAGGTGATATCGTGACTTTGAATCGCTTGGATATATTGACGCTGACGGAAGGTTTTTGCCCGAATTAGCTCCCCGCGACGGGTACGAGCGAGAATATCCTGCTGTAGTTCTTTATACTCGCTAGAACGCCCCGTATCGAGGGCATGGATAGCGGTCATAATATCGGCTTCGGCGATTAACTTGGCCTCTTGCCATAAAATACTTAAGGAGCGTACAATCGCTGTGGCACGCTCCACGGGGGTTGGTTGCCCCGCAATCCGCAATTCCATGCCTCTGAGGACTAAATTCGCCCCAGTTTGCTTGGCTATCAATTTGAGGTTAGCTTCTTGATGACCCGCTAAAGCGATCGCACTTTCTGAACTGGGGAATTGAATCGTTTGCCAAGTTTCCGTCATGCTCGGGGCTAAATTATCCTTTGGCTGTTTCTACCACTTTAGCAAAAGCGACGGGATCGAGGACGGCTAATTGGGCTAACATTTTCCGATTGAGGAGGATATTAGCTTTCTTTAATTGTCCGGTCAGTTGGCTGTAACTGATGCCCTGTTGACGAGCAGCGGCATTAATGCGGGTAATCCAAAGACGACGAAAATCGCGTTTCCGTTTGCGACGGTCTCTATAGGCATTCCGCAAGGCCTTCATTACCTGTTGGTTCGCTGTACGGAATAAGCGCGAGTGGGAACCGCGAAAACCTTTGGCTAATTTGAGAACTTTTTTGCGTCGCTTGCGGGCGACATTCCCCCGTTTTACTCTAGACATGATAATCCTTTAGACAATTTTTCTGGAAAACTTACAAATAGGGCAACATTAAGCGCACTTCCTTCTCGTCGCGCTCGTGTACCAAGGTAATCTGGGACAAACGACGGCGCTTGCGTTCGGCACTTTTATGATCGAGTAGGTGATTTTTGAAGGCTTTGCGACGTTTGATTTTTTTGCCGCTTCCCGTGGCCTCGAATCGTTTGGCCGCCGCCTTTCGCGTTTTTAGCTTGGGCATAAACTCCCTTTTATTAAATCGACACAATCACTAATACTATCACAAATAGAGGACTTTAGGCAAGGAGTGGCCAAAAGATTCCCCGGCTCATCCTTACTTTGGCCAGGTCTGTACTTGGGAATTAAATCAATCGGGAATTTTTCCCCTTCCTCTTGATCGAATCGCTAAGATCCAGATAATGTCTCGCGTTAACACGCATCTGGAGAAGTTATGGCTAAAACCCTACTAGAACAATTACGCCAATTTACAGTGGTTGTTGCCGATACCGGCGATATCCAAGCGATCGAAGCTTTTACCCCCCAAGATACCACCACTAACCCCTCCCTGATCACGGCTGCGGCCCAAATGCCCCCATATCGGCCGATTGTCGATCAAACCCTGCAAGCGGCCAGAAAAGAATTAGGAGAGCAGGCCACCCCGGAAGATGTGGCCAAATTAGCTTTTGATCGCCTAGCGATCGGTTTTGGTCTGCAAATCCTGCAAATCGTCCCCGGCCGCGTCTCCACCGAAGTGGATGCTCGTCTTTCCTACGATACCCAAGCTACCATCGACAAGGCCCGTTATCTCATTTCCCAGTATGAACAAGCGGGTATCTCTAGAGAAAGAGTCTTAATTAAAATTGCCTCGACGTGGGAAGGGATTAAAGCTGCAGAAGTCCTCGAAAAAGAGGGAATTCACTGTAATTTAACTCTATTATTCGGTTTTCATCAGGCGATCGCCTGTGCGGAAGCGGGAGTAACCTTAATTTCTCCCTTTGTCGGTCGGATTCTCGATTGGTATAAAAAAGAAACTGGTAAAGACTACGTTGGCGCTGAAGATCCCGGAGTCCAATCCGTTACCCAGATCTATAACTACTATAAAAAGTTTGGTTATAAAACCGAAGTTATGGGGGCAAGTTTCCGCAATATCGGCGAAATTTGCGAGTTAGCTGGTTGTGATCTTTTAACCATTTCTCCGAAACTGCTCGAACAATTGCAAGAGACAGAAGCCGATTTACCCCGTAAGCTCGATCCAGCACAGGCCGCAACCCTTGATATTGTCAAAATTGCCATGGATCAAGCGACTTTTGAGAAAATGCACGCCGAAGATGCCATGGCTTCCGAAAAACTAACGGAAGGTATTCAAGGTTTTACCAAAGCTTTAGAATTATTAGAACAATTGCTGATTCAACGTTTAACCCAGTTGGAAGGTCAGTCAACCCTAGAACACGCCGCCGAAGATATTTTTCGAGTCTATGATCATGATGGGGATGGTTTCATCACCCGGGAAGAATGGGCGGGAACCGATGCGGTATTTGATGCGATCGATATTAACCATGATGGCAGAATTTCTCCCGATGAGATCGCTGTCGGTTTGGGTGCGGCTTTTCGTTTAGTGGAAGCTTGACTCTCCCCCGCTAACCGCTCGCGCGGTGTAGCGGGGGATTCTTGGTTCATAGGCTCTTGACTAGATCAAACAGGTTTAACTGAACGACCCCCAACCGACCGCCTCCGCAAGCGTTTTCTAACACGGTCAGTCCGACCGCGTTTTTTCCTCGGTTCTCGATTACCTTCGCTGATGCCGTATCTCTTGGTTCAATGTGGCCGCAAGAATCACACCGGTGAACTCTTTCCGATAAGGCTTTTTTACCGGTAATTGCGCCACAATTCGGACACTCTTGCGAAGTTCCGTTTTTATCGACTTTAAGATAATAAGTAGGGTTTGCTGAAAAAGTTTTTCGGTGGTGGCAGGGTGTGGGGTGTGGGGTGTGGGGTGTGGGGTTTTACCAGTTTTGAGGTGGCCAATTACCTAATTTTCAGGGAAAAAGTGCCTAAATTTCCCCCGATCACTCCCATATCCGGTACTTTTTGATTGACAAAAGGTCTAAAAGTCTTACCCAACAAGGTTTTAAGATTTATTCAGCTAACCCTAAGTAGGTAGGCGTTAAAAGTTATCAGATCCCCCCACCTATCGGCACCCCCCTTATCAAGGGGGGCAGGGGGGATCGAACCTAAAATTCATTTTTAATTTAATTATAACCAGCTACTTATTTTCCCCGTTTCCAAGCGACAAACGGTAGTATCTCGTTAATAAAACTACCGATACCCGAATCTAGAGATTGTTTTCTAACGATCCCTCTAGACCAGGAAACGAAGTTAATATCTTCAACGAAGATATTATCGGCATATCACAAAGATAATGAGCTAGTTTAAAGTGCCAATCTCTACGGGTATTAGACACCTTTTCATGTAATCTTGCTATCTTCTCTTGGAGTTTTAACCAATTGTTTGAGCCTTTGACTTGATGTTTCAAGCGTCTTTGTAGCAATTTAAGCTTACTCTGTACTTTCAACAAAAATCGAGGGGCTTTGATTAAATCTCCTCGTGAAGTAGCGACAAAACTCTCAATCCCCGCGTCAATTCCTAAACAGGTCTTCCCCACTGTCATATCGGGAACTAATTCCGTAGATTGGAAGGAAACCGAAACGTAAAATCCCGACGCTTTGCGGATAATTCGAGCTTGTTTAGGCTCAAACCCAGACGGGTATTCTCTAGATGGCCGGATTCTAATTTTTCCCAATTGTGGAAAATTTAAGTATTCGTCACCTAAGAAGTTTATTGTAGGGGGTCTAAGTGGGTTTTAGCCTAACTGCCCAATCAAACAACAATCTTAAGCTTTATCTCCTCAGTCCTCAACAGTGGTACAATTGCCGTCATAGCTAGGGGTGTCTGAGGCAATCAGGCTGAGAAAGACCCTTAGAACCTGAGACTGGGTAATTCCAGCGTAGGGAAGCTGTTTACAGAGGAAATAAAATTATGAGACAAGAATGGGTTGCCCCCCGGCGCGGACAAGCAAATGTATCGCAAATGCACTACGCCCGTCAGGGGATAATTACCGAAGAGATGACGTATGTGGCAAAACGGGAAAATCTCTCTCCCGAATTGATTCGCAGCGAAATCGCCCGAGGAAGACTGATTATTCCCGCTAATATCAATCACCTCAACCTCGAACCTATGGCGATCGGTATTGCTTCTAAGTGTAAAGTTAATGCTAATATCGGGGCTTCACCCAACTCCTCGAATATTAACGAAGAACTGGAAAAATTACACCTAGCGGTCAAATACGGCGCAGATACGGTGATGGATCTCTCCACCGGTGGCGGTAATTTGGACGAAATTCGCACTGCGATTATCAATGCTTCTCCTGTCCCCATCGGTACTGTACCCATCTATCAAGCGGTGGAAAGCGTTCACGGCAATATTGAAAAACTCACCCCCGAAGATTTCCTCCATATTATCGAAAAACACGCCCAGCAAGGGGTAGATTACATGACGATTCATGCGGGAATCCTCATCGAACACCTGCCTTTAGTCAAAACCCGTCTGACCGGGATTGTCTCCAGGGGCGGTGGTATTATTGCTAAGTGGATGCTGCACCACCACAAGCAAAATCCTCTCTACACCCATTTCGATGAAATTATCGAGATTTTCCAGCGTTATGACGTTTCTTTTAGTCTCGGTGACTCCCTGCGTCCTGGTTGTACCCACGATGCTTCCGATGCGGCCCAATTAGCGGAATTGAAAACCCTCGGCCAACTGACGCGCCGCGCTTGGGAACACGATGTACAGGTGATGGTGGAAGGGCCTGGCCATGTTCCCATGGATCAAATTGAATTTAATGTGAAAAAACAAATGGAGGAGTGTAGCGAAGCACCTTTCTATGTTCTTGGTCCCCTTGTCACCGATATTGCTCCAGGGTACGATCATATCACTTCGGCGATCGGGGCGGCTCTGGCGGGTTGGTACGGGACGGCGATGTTATGTTATGTCACCCCGAAAGAACATCTCGGTTTACCCAACGCTGAAGATGTGCGAAATGGCTTAATTGCCTACAAAATAGCGGCTCATGCGGCAGATATCGCCCGTCATCGTCCCGGAGCGCGGGATCGTGACGATGAACTCTCCATTGCTCGTTATAATTTCGATTGGAATCGTCAATTTCAGTTATCCTTGGATCCCGATCGCGCTAAGGAATACCACGATGAGACTTTACCCGCAGATATCTATAAGACGGCGGAGTTTTGTTCGATGTGTGGACCGAAATTCTGTCCCATGCAAACTAAAGTCGATGCCGATGCGATTACGGAATTAGAGAAGTTTCTCGCTAGTCAGAATCAAGACAATTTAACCCCGGTTTAAAGGGGAGTTATGGGAAGGGCTGCTTGATTTCAGCCCTATTCCTAGCATAGAAGTCAAAATTCTGGGAATAGCCGCCGATTTTTTGACTAATTGACCCGTTTTTCTAGATATTGACCGATCATCAATTCTTGACCGGCGCGAGAGATAATAGTTTGTCGGGTGCGATATTGTTGACCGATGAGTTTAATTTCTTCTTCAAAGACAGAACCGGCGTATTCTGTTCTCAGACAGAGAGTAGAGGGGTTAGGAAAGGTATAAATAGCGCTAACGGGTTTATCCGTCGCAAATCCCCGATCGCGATAGAGAATATTATCTAAAATACCGAATATAGTCGAACCGTTGGAGGGTTTTTTACTCTGGGGACGGAGATAATTACTTTGCCAAGTCACTTCCGTACCACCTAATAGAACTGTATCTTCCAGATTATGTAAACGGGCCAGTTGAATTAATGGTTCGCTGCCTTGGGGTAAATATTTAATCTCGATGGCGCTGATAACTTCTTGGGGTTCCGTTTCTTGGGTGAGGGTGTAATAACGTCTCTGGGATTGCCAGCGTCCTTCTGTCTGCTTAAAAAAGGCTAAAGCCAAAGTTTCTAGCGATAATTGGGCGGTTTGAATTAATGTCATAGAAATAAAACCTTTCCTGTTTTTTGGGAGAGCAGATTTGTTATCCTTTGTCAAGAGTTTGCCAGAGAACTGTTACACATCTTAATACAATTATAACTCTGCATGGAAATTAAGTGGTAGGGGTGTTGAGAGAGATAATTGGGAAAAAGCCGCATAGATACAGCAGTTACAGGGAAAAAACGGGATAAGATTGCTAAAACCTGCGAGCTTATCCTAGTTACTTCCATTTACCCTTATCTATCGATTAATTCTGTCAAATTGGCTACAGTGAGGCCGAGGTGATTCCCCCAACCCCCTTTTTTACCTGTTACTTTTCACCCGATCTGCCCAGTCTTGGTATTGTTAAAAATATAGAACCTCCGAACAAGGTCTCAACTCCGTGCAGTTAAAACAAGTCATCATCGCTCACAAGGCCAACCATCCCCAAAGTAAAGCATGGGCGGAAAAATGCGCTAAACAGTTAGAAGCCCGTCAGTGTAAAGTTTTAATGGGACCCAGTGGCTTTAAAGATAATCCCTATCCGGTATTTTTAGCCTCAGCATCGGAAAAAATCGACCTTGCCATCGTTTTGGGGGGAGATGGAACCATTTTAGCCGCCGCTCGCTATTTAGCTCACGAAGACATTCCAATTTTAGCGGTGAATGTCGGCGGCCATCTGGGATTTTTAACGGAACCTTTTGAGATTTTCCAGGATACGGAGACGGTCTGGGATCGTTTACAATCCGACCACTACGCGGTACAACAACGGATGATGTTAAAGGCCAGAATCTATGAAGGGGATAAAAGAAACCCGCAGCCAGTGAGCGAGGCATTTTATGCCCTGAATGAGATGTGTGTGAAACCCGCTAGTATCGATAGGATGCCCACCTCAATCCTCGAAATCGAAGTGGACGGGGAAGTAGTAGATCAGTACCAAGGAGATGGTTTATTAGTGGCTACTCCCACGGGGTCCACCTGTTACACCGCTTCCGCTAATGGCCCGATTATACACCCCGGCATGGAAGCGATCGCTGTCACCCCGATTTGTCCCTTGAGTCTCTCCAGTCGGCCGATTGTCATTCCCCCGGCATCTCTGGTCAGTATTTGGCCTCTGGGAGACTACGAATTAAACACTAAACTCTGGATGGATGGCGCTTTAGCCACTTCCATTTGGCCCGGGCAATGGGTGGGAGTTACCAAAGCTGAAAAATTCGCCCAATTTATTATCCTGCGGGAAAGCTATTCTTTTTATCAGACTCTACAGGAAAAATTACAATGGGCCGGAGCGAGAATTCATTATGATGGCAATCGTCATAATTAGGGTTTGCGGCAAAAAGTTTTTCGTGGGTGTAGGGTGTAGGGTGTAGGGTTTTACCGATTTTCAGGGGGTCAATTACCTAATTTTCAGGGAAAAAGTGCCTAAATTCCCCCCGATCACTCCCATATCTGGTACTTTTTGATTTACAAAAACTCTAAAAGTCTTAACCAACAAGGGTTTTACCATTATTCAGCCAGCCCTACTTATAATTACCGAGATGCCAGTAGGGATCGTTAAAGGTTGAGCGGGGTCGAAGGAGCAAAAGGCCCCTTGCACCCCAGCGAATAGAGGGTCAAAAGTTGTCAAAATATTTGACAAAATTGCCACTTTATGGTAAGGAATTGGGTTATTCTTGTCCCGTAAATTTTAAATTTCATCCCATCCAGTTAAGCCAGAAGACATAACATAACTGGTAACGGTTGCTTCAAAAAAGTTCGCTTTGGTGTGGCCTTCTTTTTTGGTATCGGAGAAGCGTTCTAGATGGTTATAGGGACTTTTGTTATACTTTTCTTCCTTGTATAAAGGCTCAAGTCCGATCGCTTTCAGCCGAATATTAGCGAGGTATTTGGTGTACTGTTCGGTACTGTATTCGGTAATACCTAAAATGTCGTTGCCAACAATGTGATTTGTCCAGCGACATTCGTGTTTAACGGCCGTATCGAACATCTCATAAATCTGTTCAACGGAATGGGAAAAAGTTGCCATGGCTTCGGGAATAAGTTTCTGATACAAACGGACGTGACTTAATTCGTCCCGGTTGATCATTTTGAAAACGTCAGCACTACCGGACATTAGCTGTCGAGAAGCGAGATTATAGAAAAAGATAAAGCCGTTGTAAAAATACAAACTCTCCAGCAAATAATCGGCAAGAAGGGCGATAAAATAGCTTTCAGTAGTTTGTTTGTCGATGTATTGCTGGTAGAGACTAGCGATAAATTCACAGCGATCCTTGAGAACTTTATCGGTACGCCAAAAGTCATAAACTTCGCCTCTGCGATCCGAGGGAATAATGGTTTCAATTAAGTATTGATAACTTTGATTGTGCATGGCTTCTTGAGAAATTTGTTCCGCCATACAAAGACTAATTTCTGGCGCAGTGACGCTACCTTTTAGGTGGGGAATATTACAGGTTTGCACGGAATCAAGAAAAGTTAGATAGGATAAAATACCATCATAAGCATATCTTTCTTCGTCGGTAAGATGCCCGTATTCAGTCACGTCTTGAGTGATATCTAAGCGTTGCGGAATCCAGAAATTTTCGCGCATTTGTTGATATAAACCCACCGCCCAGGTGTAGCGGACATCGTTTAACTGCATCAGGTTGGTGGTGTTACCAAACCAGATCGAACGGTTTTCGATCGCATCATCTCCCGCCGGATTGAAGATCGGGGAAATGGGCATCGAATGGCAAGAATTAACTAAATGTAAGGACATGATTACTTGGATATTATGGCACTTTTAGGTTATAATAGATTTTCGGTAAAAAGTCAAATGTTTTGATTTTGATTAGGAATAAATTCAAAATCTAGGGCTTCTGCCAAAGTAAATGGGCAATCCTTCGGGAATTTCTCTAGGTTTATCCCTGTTTCAATAGCGGCTTTTTTTCTGTCCTTATTATAGCATTTTTTTAAATTGTCTTCTGTTAAAAAACTCTTAAGACTAGGGCTATTTTCTAAATCTTCTTCGATTCTTTCTCGCTGCTCAAAAAGGGTTAATGCCCAGCTTCTGGTTTGTTTTTCTGGCTCTTGTAAGTATTTTAGTAAATGCCATAAAATCACGGTCAGATTGCTTTTAAGGGCTTTCTGTTGACTGATAGACATAGATTTTATTTCTTCAATTAAATTCTCTAAATCTAAATCAGAAAACCGATGATTTTCTAGTAAAGATATGGTTTTCTCTATCCAGAGATAGTAATCCTGTTCGTATAAAGTCTTATCCATAGCTGTGATTAGGTGATGAGTAGGACTTATTTTAAATGATATAAAAAAATTAAGGTGGGCATTGCCCACCCAAGTTAACCTTAATTAGCGCAACTAGAACAACTATCGTCAGACTCTCGAAAATTGTCCTTTTGTACGGTACGGATATAATAAATCGCTTTACACCCCAATTCCCACGCCATGATGAGAGTATCAAAGATATCTTTAGCAGTGAGACAACGGTTGGGTTCTGCGGGGAAATAAACCCCTTCATTGAGGTTGAATAATAATTCCATAGAAATCCCCGTATCAATCCATTCTTGCATAGTAGCGATCGCTTTTACCACTTGTTGCTGTTCGAGATTTTTATTCTCTGGATAAAACCAGAAAGCTTCTTCAATAAAAGGTGGTGCGATGGGAACGGTTCCCTTTGCCCATTTATCGTAGAAAAAGCGACTATAAACCGGCAAAACACTAGCGGTACATCCCTGTACCAAACTAGAGGAAGTATTAGGAGCAATGGCGGTAATATGGGAGTTACGGATGCCAAATCGTTGAATATCTTCGGCTAATTGTTGCCATCTTTGCGGTTGCACCGCGTTATTTAAAAACCATGCCACTGGTTTTGCTCCGATTAATTTACCTTGACTCCATTCACTACCCAAGAAAGCTTGATAAGCGCCGCGTTCTTTGGCTAATTCCATCGAAGAATAGGTACACCAATAGCCAATTTCTTCAAATAAATTACTAATTTCTGACAGGTTATTGTAGGATAATTTCCGTTTAGCTAACCAGTCAGCCAATCCCATCGCCCCTACCCCAATAGTGCGATATTTATCGTTGTGGTTTTTAGCATTATCAAAGGGAGGATTAGTGATATCGATAGTATTGTCGAGAATCCTGACAGCGATTTGACAATTAGACTCGATTTCTTCCCTGTCGATATTGGCTAAATTAAGGCTAACTAAATTACAGCAATGGGCAGTTTTATCGGGGGTGACATTGCTAAAAGATTCGGTGCATTGTCCTGTTAGAATGCCGTTAAACATTCCCAGATGACGCTTGGGTTCTGTAAAACAGTAGGTGTCATCTCGACGACAGGTTAACTCTACCGATTCAATGCGAATAAACTGAGTGGCCGAACGTTGGGGTTCTTTTAAAGTCCATTGTAAGCGATGGGTTTTAAGTCCCAATTGACCAAGTTGAAATAGTCCGACAGAATTAATCAGTAAACGATATTTTGGTTGACAGAGATATTCTTGATAATTTCCCTTTCCATTTGGCATCAATTTATAGCCACCGTCATCCATAAAAGTAACTTTGGAATCAACTCCTAAAGTCTGTAACATTAGGCGAATATCGAGCAAAAATTGCCGGTTAACAGCAGCAATCTGGAGAGACTCGTTAGAACCATTGCGGGCAACTGTTCCATCGGCATCAAGTAAACCAGCTAACCATTCTAAACGAGATTTAATTGTGTAACCATTGAGAGGAACTGTAAATTTACTGGGAATATCTAACGGGAGTTTACAGACGATCCGATCTTGTTTACTGTCATGATATACCCCTAGGGTATCGGTTTCTTTTCTCCAAAAAGTACCTTTTTCAATAGAGCCATTTCCCCGATATTTGTTACGAATAGCCAATAAGGGAAGTAACTCTTTTTTAACTCCGTATAGGTCAACTTCTGGCATTCCATTGTTTCCGTAACTCCCATCTCCAGAAAAGAATCCTGCGGTGTAGGCGTAGGGAAAGTCAAGATCATTTTCTGACTGGATGAGAGGCAGCTGGTATTTAATTAATTTATCTCCTTGTTTGAGGTCTTTTGCCTCCACAATTTCCACGGTTCCCTTGTAGTTCTTCTGAACGTAAAACTTATGGTAGTAAGTACATTCTAATGCCTCTCCGTTAGAGAAATTGACCTTTAATAAAGGCTGGTTTTCTCCAGTCTTTTTAACTAATACTTCTGACCACTCCAATCCATTCCAGACATTAACATATTCCCCCACCAAATCAGCGATTGCTATTTGTCCTCGGTCAGTGAGAATTTTTGTTTCTCCCGCGACGCATAAATTTACACCGGGGATATAGCCATCGTGCTTATTAGGATTAGCGCGATTGATGGTATCTTTGAAGGCAATGTAGGGCATTCCTGTTTCTACTTGGGAACGCATGATACTTTTAAATAAGTCCCGGGCATTGATTTTTTTATAGAGGAGAATCTCTTGATCTAAATTAGCTTCTACTAAACGATAGGCCTCTTCAAATTCTTCCCCCCATAGTTCCGCTAATTCTATACCTAATTTATTGCGAACTTCGTAGGGATCTACTAATGTCCACTCGGCTTTATTTATCACCCGACGCATGAATTCATCGGTGATAACTAATTGGGGAAAAACATCATAAGCTTTACGTCTTTGATCACCGTTTTCTGTCTGCATTTCCAGAAATTCTGGCACATCTAAATGCCAGATGTCAACACCGATAGTTACTGCCCCGGCGCGTCTTCCCCCCTGATTTACTGCAATAGCTGTATCGTTGAGTAATTTAATCCAAGGAATAATCCCCCCGGAAGCATTAGCTTTCCCCATTACCCAGCTACCAGTGGCGCGAATTCTACTCACATTCACCCCGACACCGCCACCATTTTTTGAGATGCGGGCAGCATTAGTAATCTCGTCGAAAATGCTTTCTAAACTGTCGTCAATGGAGAGGATAAAACAACTGGTTAAGGAACCTTTGGGAGTGCGTAAATTGGCTAAAATTGGGGTGGCGAGAGAGATTTTTCTTTGAGCAATCGCTTGATAAAATTTCTTCGCCCAGGGGAGTCTATTAGCTGGTTCTTCCACAGTGGCAAGCAGCAAGGAACAGGTTAATAATGCCTCTTGGGGTAACTCATTTTTGAGTAAATAACGGCTAGTGATTAACAATGCCCCTGCGTAATCATAATCGATGTCCCAATCGGAATTAATCCAAGAACCAGCTTCTTTTAATTCTGCCTCGGAATAGATGAGAATCCTTTCGTCGTACAGCCGATTTTTAACTTGAGTTTTGACAGTTTTCTCGTAATTTCCGTACTGATAACCCCGGACTACTAAGGTATCTTTCCACAGACTCCAAATATGCAATCTTCCCGCCACATAGCGCCAATCCGGTTCCTCGGGACTACACATTTCTAGGGCGCAATTAATTAAATTATCCTGTATTTCCCTGGTGGTAATCCCATCCCGCAGGCGCGTGGTTAAACCTGCTTCTAAGGCGATTGAATTGACTTTTTTGCCTTCACAAGCCCACTCTACCACGTCGCGAATTTTGCCGATATTTAAGCTTGTGGTGGAACCATCGCGCCGAATCACTCTAATTCCATGGCTGCCCATATTAGCTAAAGGGGTAGAACGAAAGGGTATTACTTCGTTATTTTTGTGAATGGAGACGGTAGTAGTCAAGGGCTTTGATTGCATAATTAGGAAATTGCGGCGTTAAAAAATTTGACAAATTAATCTATTTGTACTAGAGTATTATATCAGATTTTCTGGGAAAACACAACATCTAGCGTGTTAAATAATCTTATCACTCTATATATGGTATAGCCAGGATTATTTTGTTCCCTAAAAACAGTGTTTTGGCTGACATTTTCTGGAAAAAATTCTTGATTTTCCTGAAAAATGTAGTTCTTTTGTATGCTTGACAAAAAGCTTTTTCTTTGGCATGAAAAACAGATTGACAAAATATTTTTGATCCGATTCTGCTTGACTGCTGAGGAGGTTGTGGTCAGACTTTAGCTAATGGCTGATAGCTTATGGGTATAGTTTTGTTCTTAAGTACCTAAGTAGGGAGGCACAATTATTTGTAAGATGGGTTAGCGGTAGCGTAACATAATCGGGCGTTGGGTTTCATGCTTCAACCCAACCTACGTTCTGTCCTGGGAGATATTGCTTTTACTCCCGAAGGGGAAATCATTCAGGATAAATTCTCCGTGGCACAAATTAAAATGAATGCCGATGGTAAAAATGGTAAATTTACTTTTGTGGAAAATTAATAAGTAAGTGGTTCTTCTCGTTTCTACCTCGTTGCAAGGGTCTCCCTTGCAACGCATTTCCAGAGGTTCTAGCTCTTGTGTAATACTAAATCCTGTTTAAAGTGTTCAAGAGTGTTAAAGTCGAGTCCAAAATCAACATAATCCTGTTTTGACTTGCAATGTTCTATTCAATTAATTTCTCTAGGGATAGGACAGTATTCGATGGTGGTGTTGGACAAGAATAAAAGAAAAATGTAGGTTGGGTTTCCCTTTCTTCAGAAATTCTTCTTAAGTTTTCGTGTTCCCTAATTCTTGCTCTAAGCTAGTTCTGGAATTTCTGGCAATTATTAGTAGTGAAATGGCTCTTCTCTACTTTGTGTGATAAGCACTGATTATCATTCGTAGGAGTCTTGCTAGGCAAGGCTTTGAAGACTATATTTCTATAAAATTATCCCTATTCTTCTTCCCTCCACACAGAAACCAGAAGAGCCGTGAAATTTACAGGAAACAATAACAATTTCTTGATCAGACACGCTATAAACTAGGCGATGTTCTTTTGTAATGCGTCGTGACCATAATCCTGATAGTTCATGTTTTAATGCTTCTGGTTTTCCTAATCCAGAAAAAGGCTCTCTTTGAACATCTTTAATAAGGCTGACAATTTTAGCGTCAACTTTTTTGTCTGCGATCGCCCATTAATTAAACTCATCAAAACTTCGGGTTAGAAAGGCGACTTTCCTGATCAGTTAGCAGCATCTACATAAATATAACTATCAGGATTTTTCAGAGATTCTCTTGCCTCTTGGAGATGTTGACGGTTAGCTTCTGTGGAAAGCAGATAGTCCGTTTCATCCATTTCAGCAGCTTCTTTAATCAATAAAATCGCTTCGACAACTGTTCCTTCTGGTAAGTCGAGGTGAGGTAAACTAAGTTGACCATTTTTGATGATTGTTTGGTATTTTAGTGCATTCATAGAATTCAACTATTCTTGATATTCTATTAATTATAAGTAGGTAGGCGTTAAAAATTATCAGATGCCCCCCTTATTAAGGGGGATCCCCCCGCCTATCGGCACCCCCCTTATCAAGGGGGGCAGGGGGGATCGAACCTAAAATCCATTTTTAATTTAATTATAACCAGCTACTTAGCAGTTTCAAAGATAACTTGGCTCTTCTCGTTTCTGTATAGTCTTACCTCGTTGTAAGAGTCTCCCTTGTAAGGCTTTCCAGAGGTTCTAGCTCTTGTCTAACCGCTCAGGGGAGGGAGACACTCCTTCCTGACAGGGGGACAAGCCAGCTGAAAAGCTTATGTAGCATGGAATACAGACACAGACTCCAAAAAAAGATAAGTCATATTTACCATATATGACCTAAATAACGAAAATGATAAGTGAACTATACCAGAAAGTGTTAGAAAATGAACTGGGGCGAGCCAGATATCTACTGTTGTTAATGGTAGTTGGAACCTGGCAAATATTGAAGCAAGCAAAGTTAGAGATATTAGCTGAAGCCTTACCAATACCAATCCTGTTTGAGAGTCGGAGAAAAAAACTAAAAAGATTTTTAAAGCTGGAAATTCTGAATATTGAAAAAATCTGGTTTCTCTGCTTAAAAGAGATGTTAAAACAGCAGGAGAGATTCACAATAAAAGGATTAGTATATATT
>NZ_JAPZQM010000335.1:0-2686 GCF_027530565.1 Microcystis sp. LE19-10.1B
TTCAAAAACCTTGCATTATCCTTCTTGTGGTACATCGCTTGGTACAAAAAACAAGGGCAACAAAGCCTGAAACGACCGACTCCTGACGACCGGCTACTGACTCCTACCCCCAGGAAAAACTTTTTCAGCAGACCCTACTTATTTAACCCCCAAAAAAACTGGATGTAAATCCAGTTTTTCGGGTTCCTTGTTTTTTGGTTCATGAATAATGCAGGTTAGGGCTTGCTGAAAAAGTTTTTCGTGGGGCAGGGTGTGGGGTTTTACCCATTTTCAGGGAAAAAGTCCCTGAATTTGCCCCCTGATCACTCCCATGCCTGGTACTTTTTGATTGACAAAAAGTCTAAAAGTCTTATCCAACAAGGTTTTAAGATTTATTCAGCCAGCCCTATATAACTGATTACTGATTACTGTCGCGGCTGCACGGGGAAACCTTGACGCTGAAGCATTTCCGCCGCATCTTGGCCCGGTTGATAGTTGATGCCGAGGGTAGAGGTGGCCGTATCTTCGATGATTTTGGGAGTGAGGAGAATAATCACCTCCGAGCGATCGTTGCGATTGGTACGACTGCGGAATAAAGCCCCTAAAATGGGAATATCCCCTAAAATAGGCACTTTTGTCTCAGAACTCTGTTGGCGCTCTTGGATAATGCCGGAAAGAATTAAACTCTGTCCATCCCGGAGACGAATTAAACCAGAAGTCAATTCCCGACGAATCAGAGGGGTAAGGGTGTTGACTGTTCCACCACCGCTATCAAATTGAATTGGAGACCCCGGAGAGCCGATGGTAGGGCTAACCGACAGGGAAATAAAGCCGTTATCATCCACCTGATCGATGTTTACCGCTAAAGTTAATCCAGCATCGGCCAGTACAGGGACAGTGGTGCGTTCGCCACTGAGAGGATCTACACTTGTCTCCACACTTTCTAGCACTTTCTCGGTGAGCTTAACGGTGGCCTGTTGACCTTCCTGCACCACTAGGGAGGGATCGGTGAGAATCTTGGCATTTCCTGTCTGAATTGAGGCTTGCAGGGTCATCAGGAATTTTTGGGGATACTGGAATAGGGTCGGGGGTTCGTATTCATACTCTATTATTCCCGTCTCTGGGTCAATATTAATATCACTCAAACCGGGTTGAAAGGGGTTAACAGTGCGACCAAAACTAGGGCGCGAGTAGGGTGTTAGACCCCCTAAAAAGTCATTCGGTCCCTGGTTAACACGGCCAAAAGGAGCGCCATTCTGAATGTCAATAAAAGGTTGAATTTCTGCTGTCCCCGTACCCGATATGATATCGAAAATCGGCACAACAGGCTGTGCAAAAGCCCCCGGTCTGCCTACAGTTGAGCTACTAGGTGGGTTCATATTACCAAAGTTCAGCACTGCCGCCCCGTTATCTTGAACAAAGAAACCATCGTTAAAACCGAAGGAAAAACTACTGTTAAAACGGTCTGTATTGAGTAGGTTGACATCGATAACTTTGACATTAACTACCACCTGACGGCGACGGGCATCTAGTTGGGTTAATAAAGAGGTGGCGATCTGGACTTGCCGCGCTTCGCCGATTAAATTGATAGAATTAAGGCGCTCGTCGGCGGCAACTCTTAAACCAGTTAAAAGTAAGGCAGCTTTTGAGCCTTTCGTTTCTTGGGGGGCCAGTGGCTCTAGGGTGGGAGGAACATCCCGGCGACCGATGACTCGTCCGGTGAGGGGATCGACGATATCCTCGGTTTGGGTAACTAAACGCTGGTATTCTGCCCCTTGGGTAGCGAGGAAAGTGGCGGCGGCGACAGATTTAACTTGGTTGAGACGCAGGGTGCGGCTAATCAGATTACGAGCGCCTTGGGGTAATTGCGCCCCAACAAAGATAGTTGTACCCTGACGGTTGGCCTGGAGTCCAGAAACTAACAACACGGCGTTAAAAATGCTTTCCACCGATTCGTTAGTAAATTCCAAGGAAACTGTCTGAGAGGTGGCGTTAGTTTCCCCCTGGGCGCTGGTGAAAACGACGTTATAACCGGCATAGTTAGCAAGGGTCATTAACACTTCTCTAGCGGAAGCTTCCCGGAGTAAAACACGAGGTACAATCATATTACGCTCGAATTTGACCTTTTCGGCACTAGCATCGATGTTAGAGATGGCAATATCTCCCACCGGTGGGGCGACAGCCCGGGGTAGGGTGGGAGCGCCGGGGGCTTGGGGTGCGCCTTGAATGATAATTTCGGGGTTGGGGACAAGGGGCGCACTTTGGGCCAGTAGTTTTTCACTAGCTAAAATGCGATCGCTGATCTCCTTTTCTACGGCATCGGGGGTGGGAACGAAATTCTTAGGTCTTTTTTGTAAATTTTCTTGACTAAACTCTTGCGAAAATTCAATTTTTGATGTACTCGATTTTAACTCTGAACCATCGAAGGAAATGGGGGTTTCGGCCAAAGCGCTCAGGGGAGCCATCAATAAAAACGAGGCAATTTGGGGGATAAACAGGGCATAACGGGACGAATTCACTTTAATTTCACTCCTCAACAATTGGGGGATTCAACGGATAAAAAACGGGGTTCTTCGTTACTTGGTATGGTTCGATAGGGGGGCATAAATCGACTAAATCCTTATCTGGCAAGAGACTTAATTGATTAGTTCGCTCTAGATAAAAAACAATTGACAAAAATCGCTAAATGCCTTTCTATATAAGGGTT